>CAZPQO010000029.1:0-7555 GCA_964588745.1 uncultured Methanomassiliicoccales archaeon
TCTTTTGTTTCTTCAGTTCGAGAGGGCAGGCCTGTTTTGCGACAACGACTGCGACACCGTCGAAATCCAAAGCCTCACGGACTGCTTTGCGCATGCTTTTCACATCGTAAGGGTCCGCGGTGCTGACATGTTTGACGCCTATTCCCCTGACCAAAGCTTCGATATCGATGGGTTCCGTCGCAACGCCTCCGAAATTCCTTCCGGTACCCGGGTTCGGCTGGTGTCCCGTCATCGCCGTGCTGCGGTTGTCCATGATTATCATCTTGATTTTGTGATTGTTGAACAAAGCGGAAACCAACGGCTGAACTCCGGAATGGAAGAATGTGGAATCTCCGATGAAAGCGATCGGAGTCTGATCGGTCGCCTCGGCGAAACCTCCGGCGGCCCCTGCTCCTCCGCCCATACAGATAATAAAATCTGCGGCATGGAAAGGTGCCTGAATACCCAGAGTGTAACATCCTATGTCTGAGCAGTAAACCGGTTCTTTGCCTTTCATCTCCCTCGTAACTGCGGCGAATGTACCGCGGTGAGGACATCCGGCACAGAGTGTCGGAGGTCTTCCGGGCAAAACAATGTCGGATTTGGAAAGAGGTGTTTTGAATTTCTGAACTTTGACTATGTCAGATATCGCAGTAAGGGTATCGGGCGAATATTCCCATTCTCTGGGGAAATGTCCGCTGCGTTTCCCGTAAACCGGAACATTGAGGGAGTTCTGAGCGGAAACTCTCAGAACAGTGTCTTCAAGGTAGGGTTCCAGTTCTTCCACGACGATGACGGCTTTCTTTCCTTTGACGAAGTCGGCAATCATCTTTTCCGGCAACGGTGCAGTGAATCCCAATTTGAGTATGGAAACGTCACTGACGAATTCTTTGACATAAGTGTAAGCGACGCCTGATGTGATTATTCCGATATCTCCCTCTCCTTCTATGAAATTCAAAGGCGAGTTCTCGGACAGTTCCATGGCTTTCTTCTGTTTGTCCAAAAGTCTTGTACGGTTGGGTTTCGAGAATGCGGGTATGTTGACGTATTTCGGATCGTCTTTCACAAAATGTCCCTTTGCGGGAGTATCGACGATAGGTCCGAATTCAACAGGTCCCCTTGCGTGATTGACACGGGTGGTGGTGCGGAATATGACGGGGAGATTGACGGCTTCGGATATTTTGTACGCTTCGGCAATCATGTCTTTGGCTTCCGCGGGGGTGGAGGGTTCCACCATGGGCAAAAGCGACAGTGTGGCGTAAATGCGGTTGTCCTGCTCGTTCTGGGAACTGTGACAGGAGGGGTCGTCGGCAGTCATTATGAGCATGCCGCCCTTTACTCCGGAATAAGCCAAAGTCATCATGGGATCGGCGGCCACGTTCAGACCGACATGTTTCATGAACGTGAACGAACGGACTCCGGATGCAGCTGCGGCAGCGGCGACTTCCAACGCAGTTTTTTCGTTGGTTGAGAATTCGAAATACATTCCTCCTTTTTCGGCTTCGGTCTCAAGTATGTTTCCGACTTCCGAAGAAGGGGTTCCGGGGTATGTGGACGAATACCTTACGCCCGATTCGAACAAACCTCTGGTAATGGCTTCGTTACCGAGAAGCAGGTGTTTTCCGTCTTTAGCCAATAGATCTGTCATATTCAGCCTCTGTAGGACAGGGTATCGAAATTGTTTATAAAAATAGATTGTAAAGACAAACAATAAGAAGAAGACAGGTATACGATGGAAACAAGCGGGGGTTGCCAAGCCCGGCCAACGGCGCAGGACTTAGGATCCTGTCCTTAGTGGTTCGTGGGTTCAAATCCCATCCCCCGCACCATAATCACGGTTTCCTTCTGCATACTAAATGTATCTATATTGTCCAACGGTATCCCGATTGTATGAAGAGGCAGATGATTAAAATCGATGAGGAAAAGTGTGACGGTTGCGGACTCTGCGTTGATGCCTGTTCCGAAGGAGCATTGGCCCTCGTGGACGGAAAAGCCAAACTTGTCAGAGAAGATTACTGCGATGGGCTCGGAGATTGTCTGCCCACTTGCCCGCAGGATGCCATCAAGTTGGAATTCAGAGAGGCTCCGGCCTTCGTCAACCCGCTTATGGAACAACAGGTTCCTTGCAACTGCAATACCGGCCCCGCCATGATTTCTTTCGATGACGACGGACCGAAAGACAGTGAACTTTCCCAGTGGCCGGTTCAGATAAACCTGGTTCCCGTCAAAGCCCCTTGGTTCGACGGAAGCGATTTGCTGATTGCCGCCGATTGTACCGCGTATTCTATCAAAAACTTCCATGACCGATTCATAAAGGGAAAAATTACGTTGATCGGATGTCCGAAATTGGACCCGACCGATTACAGTGAGAAACTTTCCGAGATATTCAAAAACAACGATATCAAGACCGTTACTCTGGTAAGAATGGAAGTTCCCTGCTGTTCCGGAATGTACAATGCCGTCAGGAAAGCTATTGAAAAAAGCGGAAAGGACCTTCCCCTGACCACATATGTCATCTCCAGGAAAGGCCAAGTACTCAGTGCCCACTGATACAAAACGGTTAAAATTGAGTTAACCGATTATCCGTATCGGAGATCAAATGAAGATCACAATATTCAGCGGAACTCCCAGAGTGGACGGGTACACATCCGAAGTCATAAAAAACCTGGTTCCCGGACTTGAAGAAGCGGGACACGATGTCGGCGTAGTCAGACTTTTTGACAAAGACATCATAGGTTGCAATAACTGCGGCGTGTGCGAAAAAGAAGGCAACGAAGGACAATGCACAATTGATGACGACATGGATGACATCTATCCCATAGTCAACGAAACCGAACTTATCATTCTTGCAAGTCCGATTTATATGTGGCAGTTCACCGCATGCACGAAAGCCTTCCTTGAACGCCTTCACTGCATGTACGATTCGCTCAGCCGGAAGAAGGTTGCGTTGGTCACCACCATGGGAGACGACGAGTTCGTTGCTTCTTTCGCGGTGGGGGCGATGATGGACATGTGTGAATACTTCCACATGACCTATCTGAACACCTTTGCCGTTCCTTTCGCCGACAAAGAAGAAATCAACCGCCCGCTTTACAAGGAAAAACTGAAGGACTTCATCAAGAAGATCACGGAATGATTTCAGTCGTAACTGCGCAAATCATCCACATGGCTTGATTTGCCCTCGAATCTTTTCAGGGTTCCGGGCAACATCATGCGCACTTCCGCCTTGACGTTGAGCTCGTTCTTCAGGCTTGCCTCTACGGATCGGGTCATCTTGTCAAGTTTGACTGTGTCTTCAGTAAGAAAATCTTCGGCGATTTCGACTTCGACAACCATAGCGTCCATGAAATTCTCATTGGTCAGAACGATGTTGTAGAACGGTGCGAGGAAGTTGAATTCCCCGATGACGCCTTCGATCTGCGAAGGGAATACGTTGACTCCGCGGACGATAAGCATGTCATCGGTACGGCCGGATATTCTCATAAGCCGTGGATGGGTGCGTCCGCACTCGCATTTCTCCCAGGTAAGGGCGGATATATCCCCGATTTTGTAACGGATAAGGGGAAAGGCTTCTTTCTTGAGCATGGTTACGACGACTTCGCCCCGTTCGCCGTCGGCGCAGGGATTTCCGTCTTCGTCAAGTATTTCGATATAGGCCAAATCGGCCCAGATATGGAGTCCCGATTGTTTTTCGCATTCCAAAAACATAGGGCCGTAAAATTCACTGGCACCGTAACAGTTGTGAACTCTGATACCGGTTCTGTCCTGAAGTTTCTTTCTCATGCTTTCCGACCATGGCTCGCCGCCGGCAATGGCTTTTCTGACCATGGTGTCCTTGCGGATATCGATGCCTTTGCGGTCGCAAACGTCGGCGATGTGAAACATATAGGACGGGGTCCCGGCAAATACGGTAATCGGAAGATCCTGCATCATTTTGATCTGTCTTTCGGTGTTCCCCGTACCTATGGGCAAAACGGTGACGCCCATTTTCTCGGCGGCGTAATGAACACCCAAACCGCCGGTGAACAATCCGTATCCGTGGAAATTCTGGAGCATATCATCTTCGCTCATTCCGAAAGAAACCATTCCTCGGTTCAGGGATTCGGCCCAATTGTCCAAATCGTTCTGCGTGTACCCCACAACGGTGGGGGTTCCGGTGGTTCCCGATGAAACATGGACTCTGACAAGTTCCTGATAAGGCCTCACGAACAAACCGTCGGGATAATTTTCCCTCAAATCCGATTTGTGCATAAAGGGCATCTTTCTGAAAGTTTCGAAACTGTCGATGTCTTCCGGCAAAAGACCGACGGAATCCATCCGCTTGCGTACAAGTTCGGACGAATCGTACATTGATCGAAGGTTCTTCCTCAGCAGTTCCAACTGCATTTCCTGAAGTTCTTCTATCGGCTTTGTTTCCAATTCTTCCTTCCAATATGCCATTTGCAAGCCTCCGTGCTATGACCTAGCACGATATCACTCATGAATATAGTGCCGTACTTATACCTTTAGGTCGGACGGTCACAGAGTCACGCTGCCGACGACTCTGAGTTTTCCGCCTTCCAGATACATAAGAACCGCTTTGTTCCCGGGTTTGTAAATCAGGTCCGAATTCAAGTCGAAAACGAAATCCTCCCCAGACGCGGACAGACGGACAGGGATCATCTGCATCCAGTGACCCAGATGCAGCACCATTCCGTCCTTCAGCGGCTCTTTCCAGAATTTCACGGTTTTCACTTTGCCCGTGAAGTTCTTTGTCATCTTGATTTCTTTGTCCGTCGTCAGAACGAAACCCCTGTCAAGCTCGTCGGATTCGATTCCGCGGAGAGCCAATCCGGTATGGTCCCCTTTGACGGCGGTTTCCGCATCCAAATCATGTTTCTGTATGGATCTCAGAACGACTTCCCTGCCGAGAGGAAAGACCTTCATCTTGTCGTGTTTGCGGATATATCCGTCAGCGACGGACGCCAATACGACCGTGCCAACACCGCGGACGTTGAAATGACTGTCGACGGGGCAGCTTCCTTTGGAACCTTCTCCGGGCTCCCGTTTATGTTCGGAAGACAACGTCAGAAGGTCTTCCCTGATTTGAATCGGGTCGTATTCCCTGAATTCGTAATTTTCGAGAACGCTGTCAGCGATCAAAGGAGCGATTTGCTCCGGTTGAATGTAATTTCTTAAAATAATCCATCCTTTTTCGATTCCCACGGTGTCGACCATCACGATGGTTTCACCCAATGTCGCATCTATGTTGTCGATGACCAACACGGCGAACTCCGCCATCTCAACGGCGTAAAACAGCGAAGACAGTCTTTCGGGATATTTTGTGGGCTCTATCATGGTCACCGAGTCGTCGCCTTTCTTCAGTTCGAAGAAGGTGACATCGGTCACGGTACCTTTTTTCCCTATCTCGGAGGAAACGTTGGCTCCGAGCATCGCAACGTTCAGATTGCTCATCTTATCTCCGAACCTTCGATGAGACGGATACCGGCGGCCTTCAGAGCTTCTACGGCTCTGACCGTATCATCCACACGGATGAAGAAGGCGGAAATGTTCTTTCCGGCGTAAGCGTAGCCGTACTCGATATTGATTTTTTCACGGCCGCAGACATCGGCGGCTTCGAACAGAGAACCGGGCGTGTCGTCTATGACAATTCCGATGACCTGGGTTTTTTTGACTATGAGCCCCCTGTCCTTTATTCTCTCGAAAGATTCTTCGGGATCGTCCACTATCGCACGGAGTATTCCGAACTCCGAAGACTCGGCAAGATTGAACGCCCTCATGTTGACCTCGCACTCTTTGAGAGTTTTGGCGATTGATGCCAACCGTCCGGGCTCATTGTTCACAAAAATCGAAAGCTGAATTATCACGTTATTTTCTGACATTATACCGACCTCTTATCCACGACGCGGGATGCCTTTCCGGTAAACCTCGGAAGTTCGCCGGGGGCTTTGAGTTCCACATGTACACTGATGTTGAGATATTTTTTAAGTTCGTCTTCGATATGTTTTCTCACCGCAAACATATCTTCCATTTTATCGCTGAAAGTTTCAGGCTTGATTTCCACCTGAACCGTCATGCGGTCCATCGCACCTTCTTTGGAAACAACGATGATGTACTGATTGCCGACTTCGGGGACTTTCATCAAAGCGTATTCCACCTGTGACGGGAACACGTTTATTCCGCGTATGATCAGCATATCGTCGGAGCGTCCGGTGATTCTGGCTATGCGGGGGGATGTGCGTCCGCAGGGACACTGTTCCTCGTACACGGATGTGATGTCGCTGGTTCTGTATCTTATCAGCGGGAATGTGTTTTTCTTCAGCATTGTGACCACAAGTTCCCCTCTTTCTCCCGGGCCCAACACTTCTCCTGTTTCCGGATTGATGATTTCAAGATAGGTTATGTCTCCGTCTATGTGGATGCCGTTCTGTTCTTCGCACTCGGTGTACATCGGTCCCGCAAGTTCGCTTGTACCGTATATGTCATAAGCTTTGACACCGGTTTTTTCTTCGATTCTGTTCCTCATCATCTCGGTCCAAGGTTCGGCGCCGAGAACGGCTTTTTTCAGTTTGGTGTCTTTTCTGAAATCGATGCCGAGTTCTTCTGCGGTTTCCATCAGATGAATGAAATAAGACGGGGTGCAGGCTATAACGGTGACATCTAAATCCTGCATCAGTTCAAGTTGACGCTCCGTGCTTCCCGTGCTTGCGGGCAATACGGTCGCCCCAACTCTTTCCGCACCGTAGTGCAGACCGAGACCGCCGGTGAACAATCCGTACCCGTAAGAGACCTGCAACGTATCCTCGTCGCCGATTCCTATAGAGGTCAGGGATCTTGCCAAAGCATCGGTCCAATATTCCAGGTCGTTGCGCGTATATCCCACAAGAGTGGGTTTCCCGGTGGTTCCCGAAGAAACGTGATACCTTACCACTTCCGTGTTCGGAACGTTGAACATTTTAGTGGGATAATTGTCTCTGAATTCCTGTTTGTGCATGAACGGAAGTTTGGAAATGTCTTTTGCTGAACGCAAATCGTCGGGAGTTATTCCGGACGAATCCATTTTCTGCCTGTAAAATCCGTTGGAACCGTAAAGCTCGGTCACCAATTTTTTGATGCCGGCAAACTGTAATTCCTTCAGTTCTTCGGCAGACATACATTCTGTTTCAGGATTCCAGTACATATTAATCTCGAACCGTCTAATCAATCACCCTATTTATATTACGCGAGCTTTTCGAATCCATGGACGAACGGGAAATCTGGGATAATTTTTATGGAAGGAAGCCCAGAGCGTGGAGAGGATCGGGAAACGTGCCCGATCTGAACCTTTCCGAGGGTAGTAAAATTCTTGACGCCGGCTGTGGCGAGTGCTGGTATACCTCAAATATTTATAAGTATTTGATCGACAATCATATAAAACCGGAGATGTTCGCGGTGGATATCTCAAAGGACGCGCTGGCTGCGGGCGCGAAACGGAACCGGGATATTGAACTGGCGGTAGCGAGCGCATTCCGTCTTCCGGTTAAAGACTCTTCCTGCGATATCATTCTTTCGCTTTTCGCGCCCTTCAGCGGTGAGG
>CAZPQO010000030.1:0-7382 GCA_964588745.1 uncultured Methanomassiliicoccales archaeon
TCAATCCGTCGTAAACGAGAGAGGATATGCATTCACCGTAAAGGAAACTGAATTCAATTTGGAAATCATGTTTATAAGAGGGTTTGAACGCAGTTCCGCCGAGGTTGTCAACAATCTGAAAATATGTCCAAGAATAATCTCTGACCACCTCTCCCTCCAAAGCGAAAGTGCCCGTATAGGTTTTTCCGTTGACTCTGAGATCCACTTTGTAAAGACCGGGATTCAGTGCACAGTTCAGGGTATTGTTGCCGGATGTCGATGTTATCGACGAAGCCGTACCGCCACTCACGTTTTCAGATCTCAGATAATCAATCGGAGTTACCTTCCACCGATAACCGTTCACCGAATACGGACCGGAAGTAAGAATAATCTTGGCTTCGCCGTCATAAGGATCCAAATCCTCGGGATCGGATTCGATTTTGATTACTCCCGAATATACCGCACCGTCCCCATAAATGATGTATTCGTCGGGTTCGAATGCATCACCATAGTATAGAGCGATGTAAAGAAAGCCGAAGACGGACACCGACAACAGAATGATTGCAACGGCAATCGCCTGCGGAGCCTTTCCTTTCTTTTTAACATGAAATTCCGGAAAGAATTGAGACGGTACCGGATTTTCAGCCGGAATACGGTCAGGGTATAGCGGATATTCCCTATAGGGAACCTCTCCGTCAATCTGCGTCCTTTCGGTATGCATCGCGCTATCCGGTTGAATTCGATCGAGTTCCGCACCGCAACGGATACAGAAATCGACGCCTTCCGTAATCGGATAATCGCATGCCGGACAGCGCATGTCCGACAATTGGAGACGCCTATATTTAACATAGAGAGTCAATACGCCCGTATCGGTGTAATCTAAAATGGGGAACATGGGTGACGGCAGACAGCTTTCGGAACTGGAATCCGAGATCGTCGGAAGAATCACTCCCGGTGAACAGGAGGTGAGGGCTTTGGAAGCGTCCGCGGAAAGACTGAAAACCCGTACAAAGGAATTCGTCGAGAAAGAAAACCTCTCCGTTTCCGAAATCAGGTTCGTTGGCTCTTATGCCAAAGGCACATATTTATCGGATCCCGACTTGGACCTGTTTCTGATTTTCTCCCCTGATATACCCAAAAAACAACTCGAACAGGAAGGCCTTCTTGTCGGCGAAAAAATTCTGGGCGGGGAAAGATTGTACGCCGAACATCCGTACACAAGAGGTGTTTTTGAAGGTCACGAAGTCGACATGGTTCCCTGTTATATTCTGGGAGATGCCAAGAAACTGAAAACTTCCGTGGATAGAACTCCGCTTCACACGGAATATGTGCTGTCGCGTCTCAAACCTGAATACATAACTCACATCCGCCTTCTGAAGAAATTCATGAAGGGTGTTTCCGTGTACGGAGCCGAACCCGATGTACGCGGATTTTCAGGTTATCTTTGCGAGTTGCTGGTAATAAAGTACGGCGGATTCGGGGAAACCATCGAAGCCGTTTCGAATTGGAAAGAGGGCACCGTGATAGAAATCGAAGGAAGAGGTCCCGACACCGGCGCGCCTTTGACCGTGTACGATCCCGTAGATCCGAGACGGAATGCCGCATCTGCGGTTCACTTGGATACTCTTTCCATGTTCATAGTCGCATCCAAAGCTTACTTGGAAGAGCCTTCGGAGAAGTTTTTCTTCCCGGTTGCGAGAGAACCGTTGTCCTCTGAGGAATTGAAGAATAAAACACAATTCAGAGGAACAAAATTACTTACGGTGATCTTCAAACGTCCCGACGTCATTGAGGAAAACATGTCCTCCCAACTGTGGAGAACCCAATATGCGCTGACCAAAAGGCTTAACGACTTCGGATTCGGAGTCCTCAGAGCGACGCATGAAGCCGGTTCCGAACTCACAATCGTGTTCGAATTGGAAAGAGACATCCTGTCCAAAACTTTCAAACATATCGGACCGCCGGTTTGGGTAAAACATTCGGAACGTTTCCTCGAGAAATGGGCGGACAACGGAAACGGGAAACCTTTCATCGAGGACGGGAAGTGGAACGTTGTCGCAGACAGACCGTATATCGATGCTAAAGACATGATATGCGAAGAAGCGGCATTGTCCGGAATCGGCAGGGAATTGGATCCCGATTCAATGATCGTACTGAATCACGAAGACACCGTAAAAAATGTTCCCCGGAGGATTCTGACCGAACTTTTGGATCCCCGGCTCAGCTGGAAAATCTGATACGCCATCAGAAGGGAGCATTGATCAGGAGAATGGAGATTCCTGTTGCCAGCAACATGAACATAACATAATTGCCCGCCATGGATTTTCCCATCATCATCTCCATCTTTACGCCCAGAAGAGTGAGGATATCTTTCATTTTGGCAACGAATGCTACGCACACAAGGAGACCGACTATCCAAAGATAATCTCCAAGGCTGTAGAAAATTGCCCACTGTATACCGGCCAATATTCCGAAGAAAATTATTATGAAGAATACTCTGGTTTCAAAGAGCTCTTTCAGTATGAACTCCCGCTCATCGAATTCCGCAGGAGTGAATTCATAGGACTCTTTCGGTTCCTCCCTTATTCTTCTCTTTTTTTTGGCCATTTTAGCCACTAATCCTAGAGCTTACATATAAACGTTTACGAAATAAGTACACTTTCGGTATATTCGATGACCTCTCACACTTCCGGTTAAATACAAATGACGCTTTGTTACGGTTTGGAGGTTAATCAATGAGTAACAAATCATTAGAAGACATACCAGGAGTAGGACCAGCCATATCAGAAAAACTCCGCGAAGCAGGATACACAACTCTGATGGACATTGCAGTAGCCCCGGCAAAACAACTCGCAGAAGACTGTGAGCTCGGCGATAAAAAAGCCGCAGACATCATCGAAGGCGCAAAGATGTGCGCCGATCTCGGTGGGTTTGAAACCGGAGACGAAATTCTTGAGAGACGCAGACTTGTGACGAAACTCACAACCGGCTCTCAGGCCATAGACGAATTATTGGGCGGCGGATTGGAAAGCCAATCCATCATCGAATTCTACGGAGAATTCGGAAGCAGCAAATCCCAGATTTGCTTCCAGCTTGCCGTAAATGCCACGATGCCCGAAGAAAGGGGAGGATTGGATTCCGACGTAATCATAATCGATACGGAAAATACATTCAGACCCGAAAGAATCATACAGATGGCCACGTACCTCGGATTGGATCCCGATGAAACACTGAAGAGGATTCACGTTGCCAGAGCATACAATTCACAGCACCAGGTGCTTCTCGTAGGAAAGGCACTGGAACTTGCGAAGGAACTCAAAATCAAGCTTTTGATTGTCGATTCGCTGACATCGCACTTCAGAGCGGAATACATCGGAAGGGGAACTCTGTCGGAAAGACAGCAGATTCTCAACCGTCACATGCATGAACTGCTCAACTTCGCTACCGTCAACAACGCCGTGATTGCGGTCACCAACCAGGTTTCCGCAAAACCTGATGCGTTCTTCGGAGATCCCACAAGACCTATCGGAGGACACATTGTCGGCCACACCGCCACCTTCCGTGTATATCTCAGAAAAGGCAAAGCCGGAAAGAGAATCGCGAGACTCGTGGATTCGCCGAGTCTTCCAGAAGGCGAAGCAGTCTTTATGGTGACCGAAGACGGTATTAAGGACTGAAACCAATCGGGGTTCGGTGAACCCCATTTATTTCTTTGAACTGTCGGGTGAAGCGGGAGACATGCCCCGCGAGGAAGCAGTAAGCTGTGCGTACGCGGAAACCGCGGGGGACGTTGAAACCGTCTCTTACGGTCCCGGATACGTTATACTGAAGCTTCCCCCCGACAGTTTATCATCTATTTCGGACAGATTGGCATTGACCCGCAGCATAGGAAAATATCTTGGATCTTTTGCTCCGGAAGATGTGGGCAGTTTCGTGCCGGGGGAACTTCCCGAAGGAACTTTTGCAATAAGAGGAAAAAGATTCAGTGGGATGTTGGCTGATGCGGATTCTCAAAAAATCATACGAAAAGTAGGGGATGTACTCTCAAAAAACAATGCCGTGGATTTGGACAATCCCGATATCATAGTCAGAATGTTTATGAGCGACATGGTTCACTTTTTCATAGAGGAGTACAGACCCGTCACTGATCTGTTCGAAAAAAGAAAAGTGGGCGAGCGTCCGTTCTTTTCACCGATCTCTTTACACCCCAAATATGCCCGTGCCCTGATCAATCTGACCGGTGCGGTCAAAGGCTCCACAATTCTGGATCCTTTTTGCGGAACCGGAGGAATAGCGATTGAGGCCGCCGAAATGGGCATGAAAGTTATCGTTTCGGATTTCGACCCCCATATGGTTGCAGGCACTGCTGAGAATATGCAGTTCTACGGTTTGGAATTGTATGACAGCGATATTCTCGACATCGGAGACATTGCCGAAAAATGGTCTGATATAGATGTCGTGGTCACCGATCCTCCCTATGGCCGATCCACGAAGACGGGAGGGGAAGACCTTACGGGAATGTATTCCAGGTCTTTGAAAACCGTTTCGGAAATACTTCGTCCCGGCGGAAGCGCAGGGATGATATTCCCAAAGGAAATATCAACGGAATATCTGACTCTTGAAAAAATCCTCCCTCAAAGAGTTCACGGTTCCCTGACCCGATATTATCACATATTCAGAATATAACTAAGTATTTTAACACCCAGGATATCCGCTGTTCGTGAACAAGTATTTTAGATTGTTCAGATTCAGCAACAGTATAATGGGAATCATAGGCGTTATAGCGGGTGCCTTCATTGCATCCGGCCTGAATATTCTCGATTACTGGGTAAGTATTGCTATTTCCTGTATCATAGTTTCTATCTTCATGGCGGGAGGCAATACCCTCAACGATTACATTGATCGGGACATTGACGTTAATGCACACCCCGAAAGACCGATACCTCAGGGAATAATATCTCCGAGAACCGCATAGTGTTTCGGAATTATTTTTATGGCACTGGCCGTGATTATGGGAATAATCACACACATTGTATCCCATTATATGGGATTTGTATTCTGGAATTACACTTCCACCGCCATAGTCATAATTGCTGCCGTTCTGATGCTGTTGTATGAATTGTTCCTCAAAAAGAAGGGGTTCATCGGAAACATCACGATTGCCGTAATGACCGGAATGCTGTTCCTTCTCGGAGGTGCCGTCTGTGAAAACATCATCCCTGTTCTTCCGATGGCCGCCATGTCAATATTCGCAAACACAGGAAGAGAATTGGCCAAAGACATCGAGGACATGGAATCCGATGAAGGCAGAAGCACTCTGCCTATGAAGATAGGAGATCGGAATGCTTCTTACGTTACGGGCTTTATATTCCTGATGGGAGTTGCCCTTAGTTTCCTTCCTTTGTTGAACGGTTCGATGAATGCCTTCTACAGCATCATATTTGTTGCGGATGCAATGTTTATATATTCTGCATTTATTGTTTTTAAAAGTGCATATAAGGCTCAGACAACAACAAAATACGCAATGTTGCTTGCTTTAATAGCCTTCGTAATCGGCGTGATATGATGAATGTGAGACAGTATCTTCAGGACAAAATCGAACAGGGGACCATCCATATGGCTCTCCTGGACCCCGATAAACAAAGTCCCGAAGAAGCAGGCAAACTTGCCGCACTTGCAAAGGAAGCGGGTACCGACGTAATCATGATCGGAGGCTCCACGGGAGTCACTTCCGATAACCTCGGCAAAACCGCAAAGGCCATACGTGAAATGTCCGGACTTCCCAGCATACATTTTCCCGGAGGTCCGAATGAGCTTTCTTCGGAAGTTGATGCTCTTTTCTTCATGAGCCTCGTAAACAGTTCCGAACCTTCTTGGATTTTCGGAGCTCAGGCATACGCCGCACCATACATCAAAAAACTGGGAATTGAGACGCTTTCCATGGGATATCTTTTGATTGAACCCGGCATGAAGGTCGGAGAAGTCGGTAAAGCGAATCTGATAAAACATTCCGAAGTCGATAAAGCCGTAGGATATGCGATTGCCTGCGAGATGTACGGAATGAGTTACGTTTATCTTGAAGCCGGAAGCGGTGCCGATGTGCCTGTGCCGGCGGATATGATATCGGCAGTCAAGAATTCGATATCCATTCCTCTTATTGTCGGAGGCGGGATAAGAACTCCCGAAGTTGCCGAAACAGCCCGAAAGGCAGGCGCCGACGCGATAGTCACAGGAACATTTATCGAGGAATGTTCCGATATAGGACGTCTGAAAGAAGTCGTTGAAGCGTCCAGAGGAAAAAAATGAGTCCGAATCAAGCACCGATGTCTCCGTTTGAACCAATGTTTCTGACTCCGGAAGAACGGAGTGCGGGAATTACCAAAGATCTTAAAGTAGCTGCCCGCAGGTTCTTATGTCCCGTGTGTCACAAAGAATTCAGCCTGTTCCAATCCAGAGCGATTGCATGTGTGGCATGTCCCGAAGCAAATCAGAACTGCCCCAATGTCAGATGCCCTTACTGCGATAACGAATTCCCCATTGCGGGATTCATCGTCCCTGACAAAGAAGACGCCAACCACATGAACAAATATGCCGACGGGGTTTTCGACAATTGGATGGACAGCCACGGAATCGTAAGGCGCTGATCATTCGATTGTCATTATTTCCAATCCCGAATCCTTATGGACTTTCCTTACGGGCCCCTTTCCGACCAGTTCGGTAATTACGACTTCGGTTACGAACCATGCGATGACCCCGTCACGGAAACATCCTGTGACGGATCTTCCGTCCCTGCCGGCGGTTCCGTGCATATGCAGGACCGGATTGCCGGAAGCATCGGGGAACAACGTACCGAATCCCGTTACTTCGCAAGGTGCGTCCAAATCACTTGTCAAAGGCTCTATTTGTTCGCCTATGGGATATTTCGGGCCGACAATCAGTCTTGACCCTTTATCCACCCCGCCCACCACCGATACAGTGGCATAACGGATGCCTTGTCTTTCAGAAAATTTTTCCACCTCTTCCCGTATTATTTCACCGGGTTCGAGGCTTAGGACGAATATCCGTCCGGGTTGCATCTCTGCATACTTCATAAGATGTCAGCGGTATCTGCTGTATTTATCAAGGAGCTTCATGATGTCATCATGCTCCTTCTTTATCAGATCGCCTTCGTCAAAAAATGTTTTAACGTGACCTTTTGCTTCCCTGGTTGAAGTTCTGGAAGCTTTGGCAATTATGGTTGCCAGGAATGATGATGCTTTATCTTCATCCATCGAAGATTCGGACAGAACCGCGTTCATATCGTATTTGAACGATTTTATTTTGTGCATGTTTAACATAGCCTGTTTCTTCGAGGTTGTTTTTACTTTGGGCTTCGGGCGTCTTCTCCTGTTTCCTGCGTTTGC
>CAZPQO010000031.1:0-7367 GCA_964588745.1 uncultured Methanomassiliicoccales archaeon
TTGTTGACGGCGTTGAATCCGTAGACGAATACGAATACGGCGCAACTGTGGTTCCTGTTGAAAATCCGGTTAAAAACGGATATGCCTTCAGCGGTTGGGGCATTGACGTTCCGAATCTAATGCCTGCCGAGGACCTGATATTTACGGCGGCATGGTCCGTTAATACATATTCCGTCACTTGGATTGTTGACGGCGTTCAATCCGTCGACAAATACGAATACGGTGAAAACATTGTTCAAATTGACTCTCCGGTAAAAACAGGATGCAGTTTTGATTGTTGGAGCGAAGATGTCCCTGTGGCAATGCCTTCCGAAAATCTCGTGTTTGTAGCAATGTGGAACATAGAGAAATACGTGCTGACTTTCGATTTGGGAAACGGGAATATAAAAGTGTCCCTGGATTTCGGAGCCGAAGTCATTTTTGACGGAATACCCGAAAGGCAGGGTTATGAATTCGCAGGTTGGGATACCGAACTTCCCATTTCGATGCCTGCGGAAGATTTCACTGTTTCCGCCTTTTGGAATCCGAAAGTCTATACCGTTTCTTGGTTGGTTGACGGTGAAATTGTGGAATCTTCCGAAGTTCCGTACGGAAGCTTCCCTGCAGAACCCGTATATGAACCGGTCAAAGAATCCGATGCTTGCAAGGATTATGCGTTTGACAGGTGGTCTCCTGAAATCGTTGCCGTTGTAAGCGATACGGAATATCACGCAGTTTTTACCGAAACGTCCCGTACGTACACCGTTATCTACGATACCAATGGAGGTATCGGAAACATACCGTCGCCCATGTTCCTGAAATACGGTACCGTGTTACAACTTTCCCCCGTTGACGGGTTGTACCTGGACGGTCATGTTATGGAAGGTTGGAGCATCACATCTTCGGGAGACGCGATTGACAGATTGGAAGTGAAAGGCAATATTACAATCTATGCGGTTTGGAATATGATTTCCAATTCTGAATCCGAAGACGGAGGAATATCGCCTGTTGTACCGGCAACCGCGGCAACCTCGGCGGTGATTTTTGCAATAGCTTTGGCATTGAGGAGAATGAGACAAACAGGAAAGACGGAGTGATGTTTCAAAGGGGATCCCGCACAAGGGAGAAAACGTCAACAACGTTTACAGTTTGAAAATCTGCCCGATTCATAAGGCCGATCCGGCGTCAGCAAAAGGCGTAGATGTAACAGATGCAGGATCGGGAACAATGTCCCGCAGGTGAATCAGCGAAGCCGACCGCCTTTTAAATTCAATAATGATGAACGCAATAAACCCCCGGAAGTGTCAAAAGTGGAGCCGCTTGGGAGATTTGAACTCCCGACCTGCTGATTACAAGTCAGCCGCACTACCGGGCTATGCAAAAGCGGCACCAAGCCAGCAAATGTATGACTTACTTTTATTACTTTCCATCGTTCTTGAGAGATTGTGTGACCTTTCTCTATAAACCGATATATTTAATACGGGTTACGTATTCGCAAATCCGTTGCATATCCAACATTATCATTTGGTGATAGAAAATGGCAGAAACCGACTCTAAATCCAAGGCGAAAAAAACCGCCGAGAAAGAATCCGAAGAGAAGAAGACGATGGACATCCTCAACCTGAGGTATTGTGCATATTTTGCCGAGGACATGACTCTTTACGATACCACCGAAGAGGATGAGGCAAAGGAGGCGGGTCTGTATGATGAACAGTTCACCTACAAACCTATGGTATACATCACAGGTTCCAACTCTCTTTTCCCCGCACTTGAACAGGCTATCGAAGAGGCCGAACCCGGAAAACTTACCGAAGTGACCGTCCCTTGCGATGAAGCCGCGGGCCCCAGAGACCCCAAGCTGATCGAAACCTTCCGCGAGAAGGAATTCTACAAACAGGAAATCAACCCCTACCCCGGTATGAGAGTGACTCTCGGCGACCGATCCGGTACCATAATGAATGTTGCCGCGGGACGCGTAAGAGTGGACTTCAACAGCCCTCTTGCAGGTCACGACCTCGTTTACAAGTTCACCGTGTCCGAACCCATTGACGACCCCGTTGAGAAGGCAAAAGCGATTTTCGAAACCGATTTCGGCACTTCCGAAGGTTTCGAATTCGACATAACCGATGAAAAAGTCGCAGTCACTGTGTCCGACCTTGCCAAGTTCAACCAGAACTGGGTTATGGCCAGATTCAAGATTGTCGGCGACCTCAGAGCTGTCTTCAACGTAGACAGAATCGAGTTCATCGAAGTCTGGGCTTCCGCCAAAAAGAAAGAAGCCGCAGAAGAGAAGAAAGAAGAGGAATGATTCCTCTCTTCTCAAACATTTTTCTTTAAATCCCTTCAATTTTTAGATTCTTTATCAGTCAACCGTTCCGTTACGGTTGAGTATCATCGTTCGAATTACAGAAACGCATTTCTGGCTGTCTCCTGAATTCTTTGTCGAAACATATTTAAAATGGATTCCTATCAATGAAATCTATTGGACGGGTGGCCTAGTCAGGATATGGCAGCAGCCTCCTAAGCTGCAGGCCGAGGGTTCGAATCCCTCCCCGTTCGCCACTTTTCCCACCCGGCAGCCTCTTTTTGAAAATCAATAGGTCTGTTTTTTCAACTCGGATATTTTTCTGAGCTGACCCACATACAGTTCATGCATTTCGTTGGATTTCCTTTTGAGAGTGAGGGATTCTTTCTTCAGTCTGGATGCTTTTTCGTTGCATTCGTCAATTTCCCTTTCGAATTTTATACGGTCCGATTCGGCCTTTTTCTCTTTCATGCGCATGCCTTTGGCAGATTGGGAGTACATGTTGATCTGATTTCTTTCAGTAGTCAGGTCCAAAGCGTTTCTTCCTTTCCGTTCATCGTACCGTTTTCTCCATGAATCGGCTTCGTTTTCAGAATCGGAAGCTTCCCTGGAACACTCGTCCCTCATCTTGGAGGAGTTTTTTGCTTTGGAGGACAAAGTTTTTACTCTTTTCACAAGAGCCCTGTGCTCTTCCATCATACGTTCCGATGCGGTAAAGAGATTTTCCGCTTCCCTTCGGTATTCTTCGGCCGATCTTTCCGCTTCGGCAATCCCGTCCATGTTCCGTCATATCGATGTCTGATTTAATCATGTTCGGGAAAAGTGTATATCTTCAGTTGCGTTCAGCAGTTCCGATGTCTGACGAAAGTTACAGCAAGTGCAGAACCTGCCGTTTCTGTGCCCATGCCGATAGTGGATGGATTTGCCATTTTACCGGTGAGGACAACGGTGCCGACGGAACCTGTAACAGGTATCGTCCGGGCATTTGTGAATCATGTAATTTCTATCACGCCGAGAACGGAAAAGAGATGTGCGGTTTGAATTCCCTGGAAACCTTCGGTTTGGACGTCTGTACCATGTACGATCCCGGATATTCAGTTTGATTTTTTTCCGGCTTTCCGACGGTTAAGAGAATTTTTTACGCTGGACTTGGCGTTGCTTCTTCCCATAAGGACATTTTTGGCCGTTTCCGGAATTCCCAGCATTACGATGTTGTCCGTCACGCCGACACAGGATTCCATTTCTTTTCTTACGTATGAATAGGAATTCTGCAATTCTCCTATGGCGGAGTTCATGGTTCCCGTTATTTCATAGAGATTCTCATTCACGAAATCATCCCTGTTTTTGAAATTCTTGGAACAGCAATCGGTGTTACAGATCAAATCTTCATACGCCGCATCCTGTCCGCCGCGGGTTTCCATAAAATCGGAATACCGTACCAAAAACGGATTGTACGTCCCGTCAAGATAATCGTCGTTCAGATCGTCTATGGCATCCATTATGTACACGATAGAGGTAAGGTGAGCGAACAGATCCGCCGTATGTCCGTTGAAATTGCCTCCCGATATATCGTCCAACGGGCGGGAAAGGGCCTTTCCGAATTCGGTGCCCATTTTTACGGCATCGGTGCAACCGTCCAATTCCATTTCTCTGAGTTTACCGTATCCTTCACCGACAATCTCATCATACTCAGGATACATTTTTTCGGCTTTGTTTATGGCTCGGTTCATTGCGAGGGAAATCAGTTTGGTTTTCGGAGAAGGTTTATCGTATTCGTCATCAACCAATTCCCATTTCGTAAGCAACATGGTATATCCGGCCATTCTCTGCATAAGATCTGATTTGGCGTAAGGTCCTCTGAAAACGCACAGGCTTGTTTTTGTGTATTCGAACTCTTTGATTTCACCGTATATGGAATTAAGGATTATCGTGTTGAATGTCATATCATAATTCACTGCGGCAGTCGAGATAAAGCCGAAGGAATCTCTGAGTTCGTGACAGGCTTCGCAGTAATACCTTCGGTAATCTTCAAGATCTCCGGCGGATAAACGAGGGTACATGGGAAGAGTATATCCGAACATTCAATCAATCCCTAATCTGTCAAACGTTTAATATATTCGTATACGGTACCAGATGATTATTTACGATACTTGGTATCGTCCGGTGAAATCATGTCAAGTGCATCAAAAGCTGATAAAAAAGCTGCGGCAAAGGCCGAGGTTGAAATAGAATCCGATGTTGTTGAGAAACCTGTCAAAGATAATCGGGTATTGATGACTAACAAATTATACACACGTCAGATGCCTGATGTGTTGCCGGAGAATTATAACGAGGCCGAAGACGAACGTTCGCTTCACGGCAACAGAAAATGTTATGATTGCTGTACCGACGATCACGGATGCTGCAGTCCCGGATGCACAATCTGTCTTGTGGGTGTGGCCGCTCTTTGCTGTCTGCTCTGCTGCCACGTAACGGACGGCTTCAACGCCATCTGGACTTACTGGCCGAACTGATGGCATTCCGCCCACTGTTTGAAACGGTGGTTCCTTGAAGCCGTACATATCGGTCATAATCAAACCTACGCTTCAGTGTGAACGGTCGTGCCGCCACTGTTACCATTTACCGGAAGAGCGAAAGCATGAACAGATTTCTCTGGAAAGACTTGAAAAAATCTTCAAGCTCGTTTCCGAGGAATACAAATCGGCATGGTTCATATGGCACGGCGGAGACCCTTTGGAACTTCCGTTTTCCTTTTATCGAAAAGCCCTCGATCTTCAGAATAAATACTTCGGAAAGGATTCCCAGAGGATAGGGAACACGATACAGACGAACGGAGTGAATCTCAACAGAAGATTGGTGAATCTTTTTGATTCCAACAGGGTCAACGTAGGCATTTCTTATGACGGACCTTACAACGATGTTCTCAGGAACAAGACCGAGGAAACCGAAAATGCAATAAAACTCCTACAGAAGCAGGATGCCAAATTCACTGTCAGTTGCACTCTTTCGGACGAAACCGCCGATAAGCAGACGGAACTTTACAGATTTTTCAGAGATATGAACATATCTGCTTCCTTTTCACCGGTGGTTCCCAAAGGCTGTGCCGCCGAGAACGATTCCCTTGTGCCCGATCCGGAAAAATACATCAAATCCAGCATAGAGGTTTTCGATGAATGGCTTCATGACACGGAAACCGAAGTTCCGCTTCTCCCCCATTATCTGTACATGCTGAACGCGATAGGAAAGCCCGCCTTTGCCGATTGTGCCCACACATCCTGTCTGGGCAAATGGCTCTGCATATATCCGAACGGGAATCTGTATCCCTGTGCCAAAGGATGTCCTGAAGAGTACTTTTTGGGAAACATCGATGATATCGACACCATCGAAGATGCGTTCCTCAGTGACGGATTTGCCAACATTCTCGAAGGTACCGTGGTGCGCAGAGACAAGTGTGCGGATTGTGAAATTTACCGTTACTGTGCCGGCGGATGCAGCATAGACGCCGAATGCGAAGTCGGATTGGAAAACAATGATGACTCCTCATGCAGAATATACAAAGCCGTGTTCACCCACGTCAAGAACGTGACGGATTCCATTCTGGAAAACAAGCCGGACATGTCTCAATACAATATGTTCGTGAAGGACGCAATACTCGGAAAGCTGATAAATCCCGGTATTATGAATATCTGAGATTCATTTTTTATTGCTTCCGATCTGCGTGATGTCGTAAGGCGTCACCTGATACACATAATAGTTCAGCCAGTTGGTCATGAACAGTGTTGCGTGACCTCTCCACCTCATGATGGGATCGTTCCTCGGATCGTCATCCGGGAAGTAATTCTGAGGTACTTCGGGGTTCATTCCTTTTTCCATATCCCGTTCATACTCATATGCCAGTGTTTTTCTGTCATACTCCATGTGCCCCGTGACGAAAACCTGTCCGGCTTCCGAAACCACGACGGAAACTCCGGATTCGGGTGCGAAAGCCATTATGTGCAGATGGGGATTTTTCAGAATGTCCTCGGCTTTGACTTCCGTCCATCTCGAGTGGGGCATAAGATATTCGTCATCGAATCCGCTGAAAAGCTGATCGTTGTACGACACGACTTTTACGGGAAATATTCCGGTCAGTTTTTCTTTCAAAGGGTGCTTCGGTATGTCGTAAAGGTGATAGAGTCCCGCCTGAGCCCCCCAACATATGAAGAGGGTGGAGACCACATTGTTCACGGACCAATCCATGATCTCTTTCAGTTCTTCCCAGTAATCCACTTCCTCGAAGGGTATGTTTTCCACGGGGGCTCCCGTTATGATCATTCCGTCGAAGGTTCTGTGCTTTATTTCATCAAAATAAGTGTAAAAACGATCAAGATATTCCTGAGGCGTGTTTTTCGACTCGTGGGTTGCGGTTCTCAGAAGAGATATGTTGACCTGCAGCGGACTGTTGCTCAGCAGGCGCAGAATCTGTGTCTCAGTTTCCACTTTCGTGGGCATCAGATTCATGATAAGGATATTCAACGGTCTGATGTCCTGTGTAACGGCACGTTTCTCTGTCATGATGAAAATGTTTTCGGATTCCAGCGTGGAAGCGGCCGGCAGATCATCAGGGATGTTTATGGGCATTTCTCAATACCGTCCATAAATTCCCGTACTGAGGTATTTTTCTCCTCCGTCGGGCAGAATCGCTAGTATCTTCTTGCCTTTATTATCTTTACTGAATTCTACGGCGGCGAATACCGCTGCTCCGGAGGATATTCCTGCGAATATGCCTTCTTCACGGGCAAGTCTCACAGCCATTCTTTCGGCATTTTCCGTGGAAACAGTAACTATGTCGTGCAACAATTCGGTATCAAGACATTCGGGGATAAAATTCGCACCGATCCCCTGTATTCCGTGAAGTCCCGCTTTGCCTTCGGACAGCAGAGGACTTTCTACGGGTTCGACACCGATAACTTTGGCTTTGGCGCCCGCGTCCGTGAAACATTGGGCAATGCCGGTTGCGGTGCCTCCGGTACCGATGCCGGCGAATACGTAATCCAAATCGGGAATGTCTCTCAGAATCTCTTTGCCGGTTCCGGTGCGGTGG
>CAZPQO010000032.1:0-7294 GCA_964588745.1 uncultured Methanomassiliicoccales archaeon
GGCAACCCTGCATACACTTCTGATTATTATGTTGGAGATCGATAGTTCTAGAGGAGAAGGCGGAGGACAGATGGTCCGCACATCAGTAGCTCTTTCGGTCCTGACGGGGAAACCGACTCACCTTACAAGAATAAGGGAAAACCGGCCTACCAACGGATTGTCGAGACAACATTGTGCCGCAGTGAGCGCCGTCGCCGAGATGACCGGTTCGCAGGTCGAGGGAAATTTTACAGGTTCGTCCGAACTCGTAATCCGTCCCGGAACTGAGGAAAAGAACCGTATCGAACTGAACATAGGCACAGCAGGAAGCATTTCTCTCGTTCTGCAGGCCATCATGCTTGCCGCCCGCAATTACAAGAACGAACTGACCGTGGATATTCGGGGGGGCACAAACGTTCTCTGGGCTCCGCCGATTGACAGTTACCAGCAGATTCTGTACCCCCTGATGGGTCGAATGGGAATCAAAACGGATGTCAAAATCATGGAAAGGGGATTCTATCCCCGCGGAGGCGGTCATGTGATTGCAACTCAGAAGCCGGTCGGCACAATCAAACCCATAGATCTTTCCGAACTCGGAGACCTTGTTACCGTTGAAGGAATCTGTTTCACACAGAATCTGTCCGACAGAATCGGCAAAGACATCGTCAGAGCCTGTACCAAAGTGATGAAACCTTACGCCGATGCCGAGATCGATATCCAAACATCCCAAGGCAATTCCAGAGGTGCGGGGATTTCTCTTGTCGCCGTTTTTGAAAACGGAAAGCTAGGAAGCAACGGTTTGACGACCCGGGAATATTCCGCGGAAAAAACCGGGGAAGACGCGGCCAAAGATTTGATAGAAGAAATGACGAGCGGCTCCACCATTGACGTGCATACCGCGGATCAGCTTCTGCCGTATATGGCATTGGCAGACGGAAGAAGCACGTTCAAAGTTTCCAATATAAGCAGACACCTTCTGAGTCAGATGGATACGCTTGAAACCTTCCTTGACGTGCGGTTCGGCGTCGAACGCAAGGATGACGGATATCATTTCAGCGTGAATCCGGAGGCGAAAAATGAGGCCGTACATTCAGGTTAACTGCGCAATGTCGGCAGACGGCAAAATTGCCGGAGACGACAGAACGCAGATTTTTATTTCCTCCCGGGAAGACAAGGACAGAGTCAAACAGATGAGACGGGATAACGACGGAATCATGGTCGGTGTCGGTACGGTTATCGCGGATAACCCCCACCTTACCATCAAAGGCCTCGGTTACGAAGAAAATCCGGTCAGAATAATTCTGGATCCTCACGGACGGACTCCGGATGATGCTTTGGTTTTGGATAATCGGGCACCCACGATAATGGTGACTTTGGAATCCTGTGAAAAAAATTGGGGAGATATAAAAATAATCCGCACCGGCAAAGACACTATAGATTTGGAAAATCTGATGGGCGCGTTATACTCCGAAGGCATCGAAAAACTGATGGTCGAGGGCGGAGGGGAAACAATATCGCGTTTGCTCAAAGCTAATCTCGTTGACCGTTATTCCGTGTTTGTGGGAAGTCTTCTCATCGGCGGAAAGAACGCCCCCACTCCCGCTGACGGCGACGGTTGGTTGGCCGAGGGAGGAATAAAACTTGAGCTGGAGAATTTCGAAAAATTGGGAAACGGAGTACTTCTGAACTTCACCGTTTCCCGTTGAATTTCACTGTTTTATATCAAGTTCGAATTTGTAATAATTGTTTTCCGCACCGAAAACTTCACTGTGTTTAATTTCTGTTTCTATATCGTATATCATACTCAGTGCCTGAGTGAAGAATCCCTGGGCGTACATTCCGAAAGACTTTGCCGCACTTTTACTGACTCTCATATCGGACTTCACTACCAGTGTCAAAGGGTTTCGTTTGAACACGGTGACCTCTCCCAGATTGGCATAAGAATACATTTCGATGAGATTGCTGAGAACATCGTCCACAGAGCCTTTGACTAAATTCTTCTGCAATACTTGAGCATGAATTCTGCCGAGAGTTTCGGACAGAGGCGATACAGACAGTCCCAGATAATCCAGGGACAGAAGAATCAGACTTGTCATGTGAGCCCCCACACTCTTGGGATCGTCGGATATTTCGGTGAACAATTCTTTGGCTTTTTCAAACGATTCCGGATCGGGGGTTGTCGTGCGTACGAGACACATGGAACTGATGCCGTAAGTTTTTCGGCGATTGTCATCCGGATCTTCTTTTACGTCGATGATGCCGTCTTTCATCATTTTATCCAAATGAACGGAAAGAGTGGACTGTGCTTTTCCCATAAGTTTCACCAAATCGGTCAATGACAGTCTTTCATTGGAAAGTTCCTTAAGAATCTGTGTCCTTACTTCGTTGGAAACATGGATCAGCCCTTTGTCAGTGTAATACAGTTCAAAATTGTTTGAGTTGTTTACTGTCATCGCATTCAGTATATTACTCATCTAATAATTTATTTCTGGTTGTATCCTCGGAAATCGTACCAGTAACAGATTTAACATAGTCCGAACATGTGTCGGCAGTGGTAACATGAAAGTGAATTGTCTTTCCGGGACAGAGGATATCAAAGCCGTTTGGTACGAAGACGGAAAAGTCTTCATGATTGACCAAAGAAAACTGCCCGGCAACATAGAATTCGTATCTTTTGATAATTACAAAGACGTGGCCGAAAGCATCAGAAACATGACCGTAAGGGGAGCTCCTTCGATAGGGGCGGCGGCCGCTTACGGAATGTGTCTCGCGGCCGAAGCCAGAGAAGACATACTCTCCGCCGGAGAGGAGATAAAATCCGCAAGACCCACCGCAAACGATTTGTTCTATGCCGTCGACAGTATGATTGAATCCCTTAAAAACGGTGAAGACCCCGTTACCGCTTCCAATGCTTACGCACAGTCCATGATTGACAAGTGTCTCGCCATAGGGAAATACGGCGAACATCTGATTGAAAACGGTTCCAAAGTCATGACTCATTGCAACGCGGGGGCTTTGGCCACCGTTGACGTAGGGACTGCCCTTGCTCCGATGCGCGCCGCGAAGGAAAACGGAAAAGATTTCTTCGTCTATGTTTCAGAGACCCGTCCCCGCCTTCAGGGCATGCAACTGACGGCATGGGAACTTGTCCAGGAAGAGATCGACCATGCCATCATTCCCGACGGTGCGTCATCCCATTATATGTCCAAAGGCGTGGATTTGATTATCACCGGAGCGGACAGAATAGTGTCCAACGGAGATTTTGCAAATAAGATAGGCACTTTGGACAAAGCCATATCCGCAAAGTACTACGGTATTCCGTTTTACGTTGCGGCCCCCATATCGACTTTTGATTTCTCCGCCGAAACCGGAGACGAAATAGTGATAGAACACAGAAACGAATCAGAAATCACGGAAATGAACGGAATCCGTATTGCTCCCGATGGAAGCAAGGCTCTGAATCCCGCTTTTGACGTTACACCCGCGGATTTGGTTAAAGGATTCATAACCGAAAAAGGTATATTCACTCCCGAAGAAATATCCAAGGTGATGGAATGAACGAGTATTTCGCAAGGGAAACATTGGTTAAATTCTGCAAAATGCTGTATGAAAGAGAATTGACTTTCTCCGCCGGAGGCAATATGAGCATGATGATCGGCGACAGTGAGATCCTCATAACTCCCAGCGGAAGAAACAAAGGACTTCTGAATCCCGAGGATTTGGTTTTGATCGGTACCGACGGAGATGTGATTTCCGGAGGAAAGCCCTCCATAGAGACGGGAATGCATCTTGCGTTGTACAATCTGAACCCGGAAACGAAAGCGGTGATTCACTGCCACCCGCTATACTGCACATCCATTGCGACAAAAAACAAAAAACTGAGAACGGATTTGACGCCGGAAGGAGTTTTGCTTCTCGGAGACGTTCCCATGGTACCCTATCAGACTCCGGGATCCGAGGAACTCGTGGAAGCCGTTGCCGCCTATCACGAATCCAAAGCCATGCTGATGGTCCGTCACGGTGCAATAACCCAGGGATGCACAATTGAAGAAGCATACAACAGAATGGAAGAGTTGGAATTCCAGGCAAAATTGCAATCGATATCCGGAAGGGTGAGTTCTTTGCCTTGGTCCGAAGTCGAAAAACTCATCAGGATGTGATTTATTCATGGCAATCCTGGTCACGAAATGGTTCGGAGTGTTTCTTTGCGATGAAAAAAGCAACAGGGTGATGGATAAAATCCTGATGTCTTCCGATCCGGACGAAACCGCTCAGAAACTCGCCGCGATTCAGAGAGGCAACGTGATTCAGGAAGAAAGGGATTTGGCCGCCAAAGCCGGAAAGGTCTCGGTTTCGGAAAGAAGACAATCTGAACTGGGACGTCCCGAAATGTATGATTCTTCATTCATAAGACCGGAAGATTACGGATTCGCCCCTGCCGTGATGCACGACATCATGATCCGCTTGGGAAAACTCCGAACTTCCGAACCGGTTCCCAGAGACAGGAATCTTGTTCAGGCCATACGGTATCTGGACAGCCTTCATGAAACCTGCAATCTGATTGACGAAAGACTTCATGAGTGGTACGGGATGCATTTCCCGGAACTGTCGGATGCCGTGAAGGACAGAAAATATTCGGATCTTATAGCCGAACACGGCGAAAGAGACGGAATAATCGAAGAATTGGATCTGGGAATAGAATCCATGGGAGCGGATTTCGATTCCGCGGACATGGACTCGGTAATTCTCTTGGCAAAGAATCTTTCAATGATGTACGGTGAACGGGAACGGACCGAGGAATACATTGAATCGATTGTCAGGGAAACCTGTCCCAACATGTGCGAACTGCTGGGCGGAGCCTTGGCAGCAAGATTGATTTCGCTGTCGGGCGGATTGGAAAGACTGTCGTCTTTGCCTTCATCCACCGTTCAGTTGCTGGGAGCGGAAAAAGCCATGTTCAGGCACCTCCGTTCCGGAAAACGTCCTCCGAAACACGGCGTGCTTTACCAACATCCCACTGTGCACAGAGCACCTTACTGGCAAAGAGGAAAGATATCCAGATCCTTGGCGGGAAAAACTCTCACTGCCGCCAAGATTGATTTCTATAACGGGGAATACCGCGGAGACATCCTCAAAGAGGAATTCGAAACCCGGGTGGCGGACATTAAGAAAAGATATCCCGATCCTCCGAAAAAGAAAAAGAAATCCTCGGGCGGGAAAAAACGCCCGAGAAAGAAGTAAACCAATTATCCCAAATATTTCAGAACGTCTTCCACTTCGCAACCCTTGAGCACAATGTCCGACACTGCACGGGTGATTGCTTCGACGTTTTCGTGCTGGAAAATATTTCTGCCGATGGAAACTCCGCGACCGCCCGCTTCCAAGGAATCTTTGACCATTTTCAGCATTTCGGCATCGGAATTGATCTTGGGTCCACCGGCTATCACGACGGGAGCCAAAGTTCCGCGGACAACATCCCGGAACGAATCGATGTCTCCCGTGTAACTGCATTTCACAATGTCCGCACCTATCTCGGTGGCGACTCTTGCGCTGTGTGCAACCAACTGGGGATCCAAAGGATTGTCGATGCCGGGTCCCCGCGGATATGCCATTACAAGAAGCGGTACGCCCCATTCCTGACATTCATCGGAAATCATTCCCAGGTCGCTGAGCATATCGGGTTCCGTTTCGGCACCTATGTTGACATGCATGGAAACCGCATCCGCACCCATTTTGAGAGCTTCTGCAACGGTGGCGACCAAGACTTTGCTGTTGCTTGTTCCGCCCATATCGGTGGAAGCGGACAGATGAAGAATCAGGCCTATGTCCTTGCCCCCGGCACGGTGACTGAAGCGTACGACTCCTTTGTGCATAACTACGGCTGTGGCACCTCCGTTGGCCACTGCGTCCACGGTTTGCTTCATGTCATAAAGACCGTCGGTGGGTCCGATGGATATTCCGTGGTCCATGGGCACGATGACACAGTTGCCCGAGGTACGGTCCATTATCCTCTCCATTCTAACGTTTTTACCGAATATCATGGTAACCGAATACACGATATTTCGATATCGTATAAATTTAACTGAATTAATCAGAAATGAAATACGGCAATCGACAAACAGAGATATTGCAGTCACAGACAGGAGCGCATGACATCAAACATACCGCCCGCGCCCGTCCACAGTTCGAAGGCCCGGGATCCCTGCATTGCCAACATGTCCTCGCCCGTGGCTATTCTGCAACCCAGATCTCTCGCTTTGGAAACAAGGAGCGTTTCAGTGCCGTAAACCATATCGAAAACGGTATGGTTTTCAGTGAGATTGTTAAGATTTATTGGGTATTCCCCGTCTCCGTACATCCCTATCGGCGTTGCGTTGACAATCGCATCATAGTCGGACAGAGAATCGCCGTTCACAATACCTGTGCCAAACCTCGAGGAGAGTCGTTCAACGGCCTCTTTGTTCCTTCCCGTCAAAAATACTTCCGCACCGTTGTTCAGGGATGCCACGATACCGGCTCTCGAAGCTCCGCCGGAACCCATTATCAGTATTCTTTTTCCTTTCATGCCGAAACCCGCATTTTCAAAAGCGGCTTCCACACCGTCAACGTCCGTATTGTATCCTTTCAGTTTGCCGTCGGCGTTCACAACGGTGTTTACGGCTCCGACGGATTCCGCGTTGGTGTCTGTTTCATCCAAATGATGTATAATGGATTCTTTGTAAGGTATCGTGACGTTGACGCCCCGGATATTGTATCCTATGATGCACTCCCCGATATAATCCAACGACGGAGAGGGGAATTTGACGAACCTTCCGGGAATTCCGCTTTCCGAGAATGCCGCGTTGTGCATTTCAGCGGATTTGGATTTGTCCAGAGGATTGCCCACGAGTCCCGTTATAATGCTGTCTCCCTTCAAAGCCTTCATTTCATCAAGACTCAGCTGTCCGGGAGCGGTGGGCTTCCCGATATATGCGAAGGTAAACTCGTTCTTCAGAATATCCTGACGTATCCTGGTGATTTCCCCCATTTCGCCCATGCCCAAAATCACATGATTCCGGGTTACTGTTTTTGAAGCTTCCAATAGGTCATGAAGGTTCTTGAAATCCTTTACGGCATAAGCGCCTTTGGAAACGTCGGCGGTCATCGAATTGAGAGTGTCCGCAATGACTTCCGACGAGGGCGTATTTTCATAATCATGAACGGAAGAGATTATCCTGTAAGGCACATCGGGGATTCCCTCTTCGCCTATGTCGACCAACCTGGTAAAATTCTCGGGTATCGAAGAATTGTCGAATTTACCTCTGAAGGTGATGAT
>CAZPQO010000033.1:0-7223 GCA_964588745.1 uncultured Methanomassiliicoccales archaeon
CTCTTCCGACGTTACCATGACCTTCCATAACCTGACGGATTATTTAAGAAGTCGGAAATGAAAGAAAGGCAATCATTCGCGAATGGCGTCAAAGACATAATCGGACCATTCCCGGAGACCGAAAACAATCTCGGTTTCGGGTATTGTCAGCATAGGTTTGCCGAATCTTGCGGATTCGTCCATCGCTATGCGGGGACAGGCGGTATTCACGAATGCGTCAACCCTGTAGTGAATCAGGGAATCGGGAGTGACTTCGTCCAAAACCAGAATATACGCTTTCTTTCCCGCGTTCCTGATAATATCTTTCATTCTCTCGGCCTCGGAATATCTGTTCTGACCTGCTTTGTTGCAGACGATTATGATGAAGCTTTCAGCTTCGGAAGCCAGGGTTATCGCGGCAAACCGTCTTCTCAGAATCCTGTCTTTGACATCGTCGATGTTTTTCATTTCTCCGGTCACCGGATTGTAAACGAACAGTTCTCTGTCCGCACCGAATGCCGTGGCCAAAGGATGGAAATTCCCTTCGCCGAGAAAGAGGAAGGCGTCAACGGAATCGATGACGTCTTCGGCGGCGCTGCAATCACATCCTAAAATCTGCCCGGGGTACATTATCCGTTTGTCACCGGTTCCGACGGAGGCTTTCCTTCCGGTCGCTTCTATCTGACGGACGGCCTCCGGAATCAGCCCTACGTATTGAACGGATGCCAGAATTCCGATGCGTCCGGGAAGCCGATCTATGGAATCGGTGAACGATCCGTTCAGTGACACCTTTGCTCTGGCTTCTATGAAAAGAATGTCCGGGTCTTTCCCGAGAGAAGGCATCTCGGAATGTCCGTAATGAATCAGCGCATCCGCCACTGATTTGTAATCTTGATAAAGATCGCAGGCTCCGTAACAGGGTCTGCCGAGAATAATTATTTCAGAACCGGTGGATGAGTGCAGGGCGTCGGAAATTTCCGTCGCCCTGAGTTTCAATCCTTCGGGCAGTTGGACCGCGACTTTGGAATAACCGTTGGAGGAAATCCAATCGGCGGTCCGTTCCAACTCCAGATCGAACATCACTTGGCGAGTTCCATGCCTTCTTCCACATCGATGTAACACGGGGAAGGCAATTTCATGGAAGCCCTCCAAAGTGCATCTTTTGCGGCTTTGAAGACCGAGGGGTTACAACGTACGGTGTAAACAGCCTGATTGTGTTTCAACCTGGCGGCCACTCCCACGTTTTTACCGAAAGAGTTGCGCATTCCGCTGGAAACACGGTCGGCACCCGCACCGGTTGCCAATTTGTTCTCTCTGAGAACAATGTGAGGGTATGTCCTCACGGTAAGGTGATAAGATGTGGGGCCCGCTCTGCTGAGTACTCTGTTGGCGGCGATACGTCCGGCCTCCAAAGCCGTGTGCCTGATCTGAACTCTGTTCTTCACTCTGAGCGACAGTTTGATGGGGAAATCTCCCCTGCGGTCGCCCATTTCGAACTGAACGAGTCTGCTGTTGGGGACTCCCCCGAGATATTCGCGGCGAGTGTTCGCCTGACCTTTTACTTCTCTGTACATTGATGCGGGTTTTCTTGCCATCTGAAACACCTGATGAATTGTAACAGGGCACACATTCCTGATTTTATATTTAAGAGCTGTCCCCTTAATATATAAGGGAAAACACCCGGACCGTGTGTCCTCGGAGATTCATGAAGTAGGAGTCCGCTATATAATTTACCACTGATTTCGAAGCGTTATCATGTATTTTTCTGATTTTTGAAACTGTTGCCGGGAATCATGTTAAAAATGAGAAGGGCTATTCGCTTCCATTCCATGGATACTTTGAAATTCAATGTTGTCTCCGTCGACGGGGGAGAACTTTCCGAAAGTAAAAAAGAAAGAATAATGGGGCATGTCCAAACTTTGCTGGAACATATCGGCATGTATATCGTCACCGCCGAAATGGGTTTCCAGGGACCTACGCCCGAAGCTTTCAGGTCTAAATTCAGTCTGAGTCCGGAACCTAAGGAAAGAGAAGGCGGAGACACAGTTCTCAAAACCGCTCTAGTTTGGTTGGAAAACACTCTCGACGTTGCCGGCACGGGAATGATTGATGATTGGCTCACAAGAACCTATACCGACCCGCGTTACAGGGTTGCGGTGGCAAAAGAACTCATGGCACTGTGCTACGGACTCGACGGTGACAGATTCAGCTACGGCAGAGGCAAAAGTCTGAAAGATTTCCTGAACGCGGATGCGGAAAGGTTCAGAAAAAGTTCCGAAGCCGACGTAAAGAAGTTTACCTGTTCTTTGGCGGGAGTCATCGATCGGAAAACCGACGGCAAAGGAAGAAGGGGCTACGAACTGAATGTGGGTTCAAAAAGTTACGATATCGTCCTTTGGAAGGAATTCGACAAAAAAGACGCGGAAAGATGTTCCGCTAAAAATTCATGTCTGGTTTCCGGTTTGGCCGTTTTGGATGATACGGGAGATATCGTTGATGTCAGGAATCTTTGCGGAGCGGACGATTTCCCGGGAATTGTGTTCAAGAGAATGATCACTCCGGAAAGAGATATTATTCTTCTGAATCCCCTGACCGCGGAAATCAAATTCGACAGAATGTCGGATAAATGGAATCTGAGCAACGATATTCTGGGTATTTCTTCTGCCGGAAGCGAATGGAACAAAGCGATTGTCGACTTCCATGAGTATTTCGTGTTTCTGTGGGAAACTTACGCCGAAGGCGCCAAAGACGATCTCAGCGAAGAAGAGACGGAAATCAGAGAATATCTCCTGTCCATGGTTCCGTTATAAGGTTCCCATACCCAATGTTTATATTATCCTCTTAATGTGATGAACCGATGTCCAGAAGACGCATATCTTCCAGACGTGCGGCAGACATAGGAATTCAGCGTATAAACAGGCTGACTTCCATGGCCACAGAAGCCGTCAAAGAAGGTAAGTCCGACAGAGCCAGACGATACATCGATCTGGCCAGAAGAATAGGTATGAAGACCCGTACAAAGATACCGGGGACATACACGTACTGTCACCGGTGCCTGATTCCTTTGGTACCGGGCGTCAACTGTACAATCAGACTGAACGGAGGCAAAGTCAGCATGACTTGTGCCGAATGCGGCGTCATAAGACGTCAGCCATACATCAAGGAACAGAAACATGTCCGAGAAACACGCCAAGAAAGAGCTCATGAGACGCGCCAATGATCTCAGCCCCACGGTGCACGTGGGGAAGAACGGCATTGACGAAGGTCTGTTGACCGAAGTTACCAACCAGTTGAAGAAAAGCAGATTGCTGAAGATTCGCGTCCTGCCCAATGCGGACAGAAGCGCTTCAAGTGTGGCTGACGAAATAGCCGAGTCCACGGATTCCGCCGTGGTCGACGTGCGGGGGAACGTTATCGTACTGACCGATAACAGAACCTGGACTTCCCTTTGCCAGAAAAAGTTCTGAGGTTATAGGATGTTGGATGTCAACACAATAAGATCCGAGCCGGAGAAAATAAGAACCATGCTGGTCAACAGGAACGTGGGTCCTGAAATCCTGGATCGCTTCCTCGGAGCCGATGAAGAATGGAGAAAACTTACCGGAGAAAACAACGAACTCCGGAAAATCCGCAACAGAGTTTCCGCGGAGATAGCAAAAATGCCGAAGGGCTCCGAAAAGGATGCTTCGATTGCCGAGATGAGAGATATCTCGGACAGCATAAAACGCAACGATGCCAAGATGGCCGAGTTGGAACTTATCCGCGAAGACTGTGTTCTGAACATACCCAACATTCCTCATGAAAGCGTTCCCGTCGGAAAGGATTCCACCGAAAATACCGTGGTTTACGAACGGGGAGAAAAGAGAACCTTTGACTTCACTCCCAAAGAACATTGGGAAATCGGAGAAGATTTGGACATAATAGATTTCGAAAGAGGAGCCAAAGTCGCCGGAAGCGGATTTTACTGTCTCAAAGGAGACGGTGCACGGTTGGAAAGGGCGTTGATCAACTTCTTCCTCGATGTTCATCTCAAACAGGGATACACCGAAGTTTTCCCGCCGGTCGTCGTGAACGTCGCCTCGGTCACCGGAACCGGACAGTACCCGAATCTGAAAGACGACATGTACTTCGTAGAAAAGGATGAGTTGTATCTCAACCCCACCGCCGAAGTCCCGATTACGAATCTGCACAGGGACGAAATATTGGCCAAGGAAGATCTCCCGATCCATTATTCCGCATACCTTCCGTCTTTCAGAAGAGAAGTCGGCAAACATGCGGACACCAAGGGAATCATCAGAGTCCATGAATTCAACAAAGTTGAGATGGTCAGATTCGTCCTTCCCGAAACGTCCTATGATGTGTTGGAAATTCTCAGAAATGATGCCGAAGAAATCATACAAGCTCTCGGATTGCCTTACCGGGTTCTGTTGCTGTGCACCGGAGACATGAGTTTCTCCTGCAGCAAATGTTACGATCTGGAACTCCATGCTCCGGCCAAAAACGCCTGGCTTGAAGCTTCGTCCTGTTCCAACTTCACTGATTTCCAGGCCCGCAGAACCATGATAAAATACCGGCCGGAACCTCACCTGAAAAGCGAGTTCGTCCACACCCTGAACGGTTCGGGGTTGGCATTGCCGAGGACCATGGTCGCAATATTGGAAAACTATCAGAATGAAGACGGTTCGGTCACAATACCGGAAGTTCTGAGGCCTTACATGGGCGGACAGGAACGGATAGGTTAAATTTTCAATTCGTTGAAACTCTCGATGAGCTCGGCGGCATTTATGCCGCCTTCGCTCTTTTCAAGTTTGATGCGAAGATCGTCCATCCCCTCTTTCAGGGCGTAAGGGGATATTCCGTAACTTATCGATACGTAAGCTTCGATGTAAGCGCACATCAGATCGCAGGATTTTATTGCGCTTCCGCAACGTTTTCCGAATTCGGAATCGTCCACGTTGCTGAAGGGATCGTTGAACATGAACTCCATCTCGCCGTGCCAGGTTTCGGGAAGTAAGGGAAATATCTTGGACCTCATCAATTCTTTCTCGATTTTGTCCAACATTTCCGCCAAACCTTCCACATTGCTTTTTACAGGGGATATGACGTCTTTGGTCAAGACTTCCGGAAGATCGTGGAACAATGCGGTGTAATAATCATTGTAAATCTGTTTGTCGGAAGCGCCGACATCCAGATTGTGAAGGAATACCGAATTGGCCACCATCAGCGAATGTCCGAGCACCGTGGTTTCGGGCACTCTGGGCGTTCTGGCCCACCTTTGTTGGAACCTCAACTGTCCGAAAGTGTCTATGAAATCTCCTGTGCCTTTGTCGGTGAGTGCTTTGATTACTCCTTCCAACTCGAGATGTTTCGATATCTCGCCGTATATGTCATCCTTGGTCTGTTCTATGTTGAACATCCCCATGTTGGTTTTGTAAATGATGTCGAACTCCCACTTGGTCGCGAGGTAATGCGCGGCCTCGACGATACGATCTTCCGGAGATGTTTTTCCGGATTGCAGATATCCGTGAAGACGGTCGCGGAACCCGGCATTCATGTTGGGAACCCTGCGTTCGAATTCGTTAAAAACGTACTCGTTGGCCTGTTCCGAATTTTCGGACATTATACGATAATACAACTGAGGTTTGAGATCGGTCAGAACCATTCTGCTGATGAATTCGAAAACCGAATGCTCTATCAGTAATTTCCAATCGATTGCGTTTCCTTTCCCTTCCTCGTATTTTCCCAAAACCCATATAACGGCGGCTTTGTGGGCCTGTTTGTCCTGTTCGGTCAGATTCAGCGGTCTGAGATGGTCGTTCCATCTGTTCATGTTAGCCGATTCGAACATGAAATAGAGCATCTCGGAATTAAGATTTTTTTTCATTATCTGCCATCCGTCATATGTGACCGGAATCGAATTCGGGATATAAAACAGGTGCCGATAACTAAAATGATATAGACTTAACCTACAATTACTGCTTATGAAAGTGTCTGACAGATTATCTTCTATACCCATGTCGGGAATAAGAAAGATGTTCGACTTGGCAGGTCCCGATTCAATCAATCTGGGCTTGGGCGAGCCGGATTTGAGTCCTCCCGCCGCCGCGATAGAAGGTATGAACAAGGCCGCCATTGAAGGGTTTAACAAATACGGCCCGACCGCAGGGATACCTGAACTGAGAAACTCCGTTGCCGAACGTTACGGCAAATACGGGAAAATGACCGATAAAAATATCATGATAACTCCCAGCGGATCCACCGCTCTTTTGGAAATTATGATGGCTTATCTCAACCCGGGAGACAATATATTGGTTCCCAGTCCCGGGTTTGTCATATACGGACCCCATTCGAAATTGGCCGGAGCGGATTACACCGAATACCGATTGACCGAAGGAAATTTTCAGCCCGACATCGATGATATCGCAAGTAAGATAACAAAAAACACCCGAATGATCGTTGTCAACAATCCTTCCAATCCCACAGGGGGCGTATTGTCCGAGGAATCTTACAAGGCTTTGATTGATTTGGCGGACGATAAAGATCTGTACATTCTGTCCGACGAAGTTTACGATCCTTTTGTGTACGAGGGAGTTCACCATTCGTTCATGAACCGGTTGGACCGTGCGTTCATCGTAAACGGCTTTTCCAAAATGATGGCCGTCACCGGGTGGAGATTGGGTTTCATATGTGCCGATGAAGAACATATGGAAGACCTGATCAAAATGCAATATCATGTTTGTGCCAGTCCTGCCATGCCTTCGCAGTACGGAGTGTTGGCCGCCCTTCCGGAAATAGAGCCTTATCTGGACAATGCACGTAAAGTGTTCAAAGGAAGAAGGGATTTGATTTCTTCCAGAATCAATGAGATAGACGGTATGGAACTTATCCCGCCCCGCGGAGCATTCTACGCATTTCCGTCTTTCGATATGGATATGCCGTCACAGGACCTGGCGAATGCTTTGGTCAAAAACGGACTGATCTGCACTCCGGGATCTGCTTTCGGAAAATACGGAGAGGGGCATCTGAGATTCTCGTATGCCGCCGACGAGAAGAAAATATCGGCAGGGATGGATATACTCGAACGTACCGTAAAGGAGCTGAGAAAATGAAAGATGATTACGATCCGAATGCCGCATTGTTCGGCAATGATGAAGAAATTTCCGAGGAAGAACAGCTGTTCAAACAACTTTTCGGAAAGAATCCCCGAAGAGTGTCGGCCCTGAGCGACCTTATTTTTGAAGAAA
>CAZPQO010000034.1:0-7171 GCA_964588745.1 uncultured Methanomassiliicoccales archaeon
ATTGATTATGATTATTTGCTTGCTGAGTATGATATCTATCATTCTTTGATCCATTCACATATGGGCATATGGGAATATATGATGTGGTGGCAAAAATCTGAGTATATTCATTAAAATGCTTGAGTACTATCTCAGGGTCTAATTTAATGCCGCCAAATAAGATATCTTCGATTATTGTATCCGGAGTTATAATCGTATATTCTTTTATGGCGTGACCATACTCTACGTCGGACACCATCAGTATGACGTTTTCTGGAGCGCTAGAGTCAAGATCATCAATGTGAATTTTTAGAAATTGGTCTCCTGATGGTTTTGATGTAAGTACGATGTTTTTTACTAGCTGGCGCAACTTTCTGATTTCTGAAGGCGACGTCGAGGGAAGGTATGATGATAATTCTTCGAAAACGACCTCAAAATTGTCTGTTTCTATAGAGGAAAGTGTAAGTCGTTTTTCCTCATATTCGAAACTCGCTTTACCTTTAATTAAACCAGACTCACCCTCTTTATAGGATACATAATAGATATTTTTTTCAATTTCTCTGAGTTTCTCATCATTAAGTGATGACATTAAGTTGTAAATTATTTTTTTAATATTTACGTCATCCATAGAATATCCGATTATTACCATAGGGTAATCGCAGAGCATAGAAAGCATTTTAGCAGATACAATTTTAGAATTCTTGTTGAAATCAATGTAGTCCTTTTCACATATAATCAGAGAATCGGGGGATTCAACACTTCCGTGTATTTTGTATATTTCCCCTATGCCTTGCGATCCTGAAAGATAATAATCGGATATGGATGTATATGTTTTAAATTCTTTGAATATTTCATTTTCAAGGAAACGATCGAAGTTTGTTGTGATTATAGACGGGACTATGTTTATGAGGTTTCTTAACAACCTCATTTCCGTTGTCACCGAGAGTGTATCTCTGATAGTATATGATGCAAATTGTGATGCAACAAGGATTTTGAACGCATCTATCTCCTCGTCGTACATTTTAAGCTCATCTGGTGTGTATACATCTTCTGCTCTAATTGAACCGGACATTAGATTTTCTATCAGGTATTGTTTAAGATTTGTTGCCGTTTTAGGGAGTGTGCCGTATTCACTAGCATCACCTTCTGCAGACTGTATAAAGGATGCAAATCTACGTTTATCTATGCCGATACGTTCTGCTATGGAATATAACATCTCTTTCCAAGACTTATATCTAAAAGATATCTTTTAGAAATACCCGATCCGATAAAGAGTATGGGAGGGCGAACAAAATCGAAAAGAGGTCTACCGTTCATAATGATGCAATTTCCTGTTGGATATAATATACCTTACAGTTGATATTATACTATATTTCCTTTTTAACCGTGTTAACGCACACAAAAAAACACTACGATATTCACGGTGTCAAATACTGAGTAATGACATATCATTTTTTAGTAGGATCTTACAACGTGGATTATACTGATTATTTCAGGAATCAAAACACGAATAATTCTCATCTGTTCCAGTAGTTTGTTAAATTAGAATTTGTAATACCGATTACAGATATTTCACTCACATGTAAATTCAAAGGTGACGTGCGAAGACGGGCGAAAGTGAAGACTTCCGTCGATTACTGATCCTATTCTTCCGCGTTCTTTGTCCAGGGTCGTGTGCAACACGGCACAGCCTCGACTATCGCAGTTATCATGTAATGTCTACCACTTCGAAATTCACGCTATTGTCGAATTCGATATCAGATTTCAATCCTGACTTCGACGGGATCTTTATCCTTCAGGCTCAACGTGCGTCTGAGGTGATACTGACAGATGACCTCCACAACGTCGGAATAATGGGATCTTTCCGGCATGACGATGGCGCAGTCGATGTTTTTTATCTTGGCCTTGTGAGCGATTACATTGCCGAAGGAACGTCCTTCCGCTTCGAATCCTTTGATCAACTGTCCCGCAGAGCTTCTGAGAACATCGAGTTTTCCGATGTCTTCTTTGTCCACGGTAATGTTCAAAGTTCCCTCATAAGGACGGAATCCCAGGGTTTTTTCGAACTGTTCGACGTATCTGGGTTGAGATATGTAGTATCCTCCCTGACCCATTCCTGCAGTGACACGGCCTTTCAGCGTCATGTGATCTGTCAGTTCGAAAATTCTTCTGTATTCATTGTACTCGTTTTTCAGCCAGTTCACCCCGCTTTCGGTCAGTTTGATACGCTGTCTCCTGGCACCGAGATCCCGCACAATATATTTTCCCTCCAAAAGTTCCAAAATTCTTTTGGAAGCGGACTGCTGACTCATGTTCAGCGCATCTCCCAATTCTCTGGAAGATATCGCGATATAATCGTGCACACCGCCCAGCAGGGCGATTCTTTTCAGAGTAGAGGTGTATTTTTCGTCCACAGGTTGAAATGTCAAAAATCGGTTATAAACCTACCGATTTTTTTGTTAACGCTATATATTTGGTAGATTGGAATAATAATCAAAGAACGGTACAGCCTGCCGAATGCAACATCGGCAGGTCTGTTTTATGAGTTTACTTGTAAAGTCTGTTGACCTCAATCCAACGTCCGGTGTTGCGGTTCGCGGCAATAAACACAATCAGTATGGCGATAACCGTCATCGCGGAGCCGAGCCATTTGTCGACATTGCCGTAGAGGATCATCGAGATGCAGATGCCCGCGGTAACTGCGGCAACACCTGTGAGGACTCCCCACGTGCCGTTACCTTTGGGTGCGAAGCCTCCTCCGAGCATGAGGAAGAATATCATTACCAGTAGACAAACACCGACGTTAATTACCGAATCTTCAGTGCTGTCAAAGGCGTAAATGGAAGCCAGAATCGCCAACAATCCGCCGAGAATTCCAAGCAAGAAGCCGAATTTCACAATTTTTGGTCTTTTGTCTATCATTTGTATTACCTTATTTTGAGATTCATTTACTCTTATTTATTTCAAGCGCAGAGCTCCAGCAAGTTCCTAATCAGCAACCACGCAGGCCCCAGAACCAGGAACACGATTTGGTAAACTGCCGGTTCGGTGAACGCAAACATGGAGAGCGCCGAAATAAAGAACACAATCGACAGAGATCCCAACAACATATGGCGGTTTTCTTTGAAATCATCGTAAATCGAGAACAGCATGGCAATGAACAGTGCCGCGAATGCCAATTTGACGGAGATATCGAAGATTTCCTCACCCGGTCCGAATATGGAAGCCCAAATCAGGAAAATGCCTACGAGAATTACGAACATCCCCTCTCCGGTTTTACCGGGACGGCCTTTTTCAAACCTGTTTATGGCGGAGAAAGCCAACAACAATCCGCCCGCGGCAGTTCCCATGGTGAGGTATCCCGAAGAATCAGAGTCGATAAGATCTGTCACAAGCGTTTCGCCGTAAACCCATCCCGGGTATTCTACGATAGTCAATATTAACATCAGTATGAACAAGGATACAGCCAGAAATCCCAATATCGGATATCCAGGACTGCTCTTTTTTTCTGATACCATGACCTCTAATCATCCATGAGGTTAATAACATTAATCTTTATTCGCGCCATCCTCGGAGTGATTCCGACACTTATATTTTTCAGGTGCAAACGGATGATGCAACACTGAAATCATCACTTCCCTTGTATGCGTAACCGGCATCGCCGGAGAATTATTGTTCGGCAACGATAACAGTTGAGAAGCACAACAACTCATTGCAGGATCAATCCAAGTCCGTGTGACGGTCACTAATCAAACTTAAATCACTGCACCTAATCCCGTTTCTTATGAAGAAGATATTTTTTGTCGGCACTGCCGGTTGCGGGAAAAGCACTTTGGTGGCCGCATACAAGAACTGGCTCGACGAACACGGCGTGGATTCACTGATTCTCAATCTGGATCCCGGTTCCGATGCTTTGCCGTATCAGCCCGATGTGGACATAAGGGAATGGGTAAGCACGGCCGGAGTCATGGACGAATACGGACTGGGACCCAACGGAGCGCAGATTGTGGCCTCCGACATAATGGCTCTGAACATAGACCTGATGACCGATGTAATCGACGATATGAGGTCCGATTACCTTCTCGTCGACACTCCCGGGCAGTTGGAACTGTTCGCTTTCAGAGAATCATCCAAAATGACTGTCGAAGCTTTTGGTGTCGAAGATTCGATGATAGTGTATCTTTCCGATCCGTCATTATGCAAAGACCCCAACGGATTCGTCACTTCGATGGTGCTGTCTTCTCTCGTTCAGTTCAGATTGCAGCTTCCGACTTACGGATTCCTTTCGAAGGCGGATCTTCTCTCGGAAGAAGACAAAGACAGAATAATAGGATGGTTCAACGACCCCGATTCATTGCATTTCGACTTATTGGGTATGGATACCGAACCTCAGACCGCAGTGGGCATGGAGCTTTTCAAAGCAATGGAATCCATGGGCGTATTCGGTCAGGTAAGGGCGGTTTCCGCCGAAGCCGCACAGGGCATGGATGAAATATATGCCGCGGTGCAACTGTCGTTCTTCGGCGGTGAAGATTCGGATATAATGAGCCCCAACGACTGAGATTCATCCGAACATATAGGCCGGCGCGGCTTTGATTTTGTTCCGGCCGGCTTCCATAACCTTTTCTTTGCCTCTCATGAAGTCGCTCATGGTGACGGTGTCTCTTCCGTCCCTGATTGTCAGCATACCGGCTTCGGTGCAGATGCTTTTGATCTCGGCACCCGATGCGGTATCGGTGATGTCGGCCAGGACTTTCAAATCCACGTCATCGTCGATGTTCATGTAAGAAGTGTGTATCTTGAATATCTGGAAGCGTCCTTCCGTGTCGGGAAGTCCGATGTCGATGATTCTGTCGAATCTTCCGGGTCTGAGCAGAGCATCGTCCAAAATATCCGGCCGGTTGGTGGCACCTATTATTTTAACGTCGCCTGTGGGCGTAAATCCGTCAAGTTCCGCCAGAAGCTGCATGAGTGTCCTCTGAACCTCACGGTCTCCGGAAGTGGCGGAATCGAGTCTTTTCGCGCCGACGGAGTCAAGCTCGTCTATGAATATGATGCTGGGCGCTTTGGTCCTGGCAAGTTCGAACAGCTCCCTAACCAACCGGGCACCTTCCCCGATGTATTTCTGAACCAGTTCGGATCCGACCAGCCGTATGAAAGACGCGTTGGTGGCGCTTGCCACGGCTTTTGCCATAAGCGTCTTTCCGGTTCCCGGAGGACCGACAAGCAAAACACCCTTCGGAGGTTCGATACCCACTTTGGCGTAAAGTTCGGGCCTGAGCAAGGGATCCTCCACCGCTTCGCGGAGTTCGAGAATCTCATTGTCCAAACCGCCGATGTCTTCATAGGAAATCAAAGGTTTCTCGATGATTTCGGCACCCGTGATAACGGGATCCAAGGAAGACGGAAGCACGTTCATCAGCGCCAGCGTTTGCTTGTTGAGGGAAACTCTGACTCCAGGAAGCAAATCGGATTTGGGAACATACTCCGAAACGGACACGATAAAATCCGGTCCGGTGGAACTTTTGACTATGACTCTGCCGTCCGGCAGAACATCCTTGAGGGAACCTATGATCAGCGGAGGGCTCCTGAGCCTTTCGAGCTCGGTTCTTACGCGGGTAAGGTCCTTCTGCAATCTGAACAGTTCACTTTCGGAATAACGTTTCTCGGTTTCCGCCTTCTGGAGATCTTCCATCAGGCGCACGTTGCGTTCTTCAAGCGAGATTATTTTCGCTTTGAGCTCAACGGTCTGCTCATCCATGCCTTCCGCCATATTATCCAACTTGATTATACACTCACATTTTTATTACTTTTCGTTGTCAATCGGTGTTATTGTGTCTATAACCGCAGTTATTAACTATATGTGAGCATAATTAAAGGTGATGCTTTGCGAGTTATGTGGTAAAGATGTGCCGTTCACAAAATCTGTAGTGATCGGAGGCGCCAGGTTGGAAGCCTGTTCCGAATGTGCTAAATTCGGAGAAGAAAGAGGTTCCGCACCTTCCGACGGTTCCACCGGAGGAAACAGGGCGGTCATAGATCAAAGGCTTGAAAGGCGTCAGAAAAGAATGGGTACCAGAGATGTTTACGCTCAGGCAAAATCCGTTGAAATCATTGAGGATTACGGCAGCGTCATACGCAAAGCCAGAGAATCCAAGGGAATGGATCAGGAACAGTTCGCAAAATCCATAAACGAGAAAAAGGGGACCATGGCCAAGATAGAATCCAACAATCTTATTCCCGATGACAAACTGGCCAAAAAAATCGAAAGGGCATTGGACATCAAGCTTTTCGACACAGTGTCGGCGGGAATGGTGCAGTCCTCCGGAGGTTCCGGCGGAAAAATGACTCTCGGCGATTTCCTTAAAAAGTGAAACCGCGGTCATTTGCCTATTACGGCTTCCCGGACTCTGTCATAAAGTTCCGATACGTCGATGCCGATGGACTTCAGAACCATCATGCCGGCCACTTCCACATCAACGTCCAGTTTCTGTTGCAGGGAGTTGCAGGCCGCGATGTATCCGGCTCTTCTCATTCCGGATTTTTCGGCCAGGATCATCATATCGGTGAACACGTTCCCGTCAGCCCGGAGTTCCTTTTCCGGTTTGGAGTCCGATAAACCGTTTTGAATACCTTTCATAAAGCCGGGCGACGGTCGGTACGCCATGGGGACGTCCACTTCGGAAATATCGAATTCCGGTCTGAGGTACCCATCCACCATTTTCAGTATTCCGGCGGATTTCAGGGCGCTGACCAGGACTCCGGCCTCCTTCACGGTCATCCATCTCAAATCAAGGGAAACGCCCATGGTGAATTCCTTTTCGGTGATGACGTCTCTGCCTTTGCTGCGGAAGAACGCGGCTGCGCACACGGTCATTTCGTCAACCATCGGATACGCAATCCATCTCCCTGATATTATTGTTACCCGTATCCATCTCGCGCGCGTGCGTTGTTTGAGTTAAACTAACAATAAGAAAAGGTCTGTTTTTACAAAAGCTTTATATGGAGCCCCTTGATAAAGGGACATCCTGTGTGGTGAACATGAAATACACTAGATTTGAGAAAGCTAGGATTATCGGTTCCAGGGCGTTGCAGATTTCTTACGGCGCCCCGGTTCTCGTAGACTATCCCGAGAAGATGATTGATCCAATCGACATTGCCATGCTGGAATACGATAATGACATGATTCCGA
>CAZPQO010000035.1:0-6901 GCA_964588745.1 uncultured Methanomassiliicoccales archaeon
ACGTGCCCGAGTCTTCGTTGCCGGATATGTTCAGAACAATAGGTGAAGAGGCTTCGGAAACGGGATTCGATAGATGGGTTCAAACGAAGGGTGAACGTTTGGAAGAAATCATAAAATCCTTTGTTATTGACCCGTAAATCGGCGTTATCATTGAAAAAATGCAGAGGTAGTCCAACCGTAGAGGGCTAATATTTTTATTACGGAGCATATGCGGAAAGAGAAGGTGAACTATGGAGATAGAAGATTGGTTGAGCCGGGATAATCAGATTGGAATCGATATTTGGCAGAAGAAATATTGCCACAGGGGAGAGTCCTTTGACAGTTGGCTTGACCGCATATCCGCGGGAAACGCAGATGTCCGCAGACTGACCGCGGAAAAGAAATTCTTGTTCGGAGGGCGCATTCTGGCCAATCGGGGACTCCACAAATCAGGAATCAAAGTCACCTACTCCAACTGTTACGTAATCCCGCCTCCGGAAGATTCCATAGAATCCATTTTCGAAGTGGCGGGAAAACTTGCAAGAACCTTCAGTTACGGAGGCGGAGCCGGAATAGATCTGTCCAAACTTGCTCCCAGAGGCGCCAAGATAAACAACACCGCATCGGAAACTTCCGGTTCGGTATCCTTCACAGACCTTTACTCCATGGTTACCGGTCTCATAGGCCAGCACGGACGCCGCGGAGCCCTGATGCTCACTATTTCATGCGAACATCCCGACATGGAAGAATTCATGAGCGTCAAAACAGATTTGGACAGAGTCACCAAGGCCAACATGTCTATCCGCATGACGGACGAGTTCATGAACGCCGTAAAAGAAAAGAAAAATTACGTTCAGAGATTCACAAGACCGGAAACCAACGAAACCGTCAAGAAGAATCTGAACGCTTACGAATTCTTCCAAAACATGTGCAAAGCAAACTGGGATTTCGGAGAGCCCGGTTGTCTGTTCTGGGATTACATTTCCGATTGGAACCTTCTCAGCGAATTCCCCGATTATGAATATGCCGGAACCAATCCCTGCGGCGAAGAACCCCTTCCCGCCGGAGGAAGCTGTCTTCTCGGAAGCATAAACCTTGCCGCATTCGTCAACAGAGAAGGAATGTTCATGGATGAAGAGTTCAAGGAAGCCGTTAGAATCGGTGTCCGCGGACTCAACGAAGTGTTGGACGAAGGATTGCCGTTGCACCCGCTCGAAGAACAGAGAATCTCCGTCAACGATTGGAGACAGATCGGTTTGGGAATAATGGGTTTGGCGGATATGCTGATCAAACTCAGATTGAGATACGGTTCTCCCGAATCAATAGACTTCTGCAACAAACTCGCATTCATGATGGCAGACACCGCTATCAACGAATCCGCTTTGATTGCGAAGGAAATCGGAATGTTTCCCAAATGTGTGATCGAACACGTTCTGAATTCCGAATATTTCAAAGAAAACACTTCACAGGAAACCAGGGATTTGGTTGCCAAGCACGGAGTGAGAAACTCCCAGATACTCACCATCGCGCCCACGGGGACTCTTTCCACAATGCTGGGGATTTCCGGCGGCATAGAGCCCATATTCGCCAATTATTACGAACGCAGAACCGTGTCTCTTTCCGACAAGGACGAGTACTACAAGGTATACACCCCGATTATCAAGGAATTCATGGAAGACCACGGATATCCGGACGATACCGATCTTCCCGATTATTTCACAAACGCCCAGGTGTTGGATTACAGAGAACGCATAGACATGCAGTCTGCTTGGCAGAGGCACATAGACGCATCCATAAGCTCCACCGTTAACCTTCACACGGATTTCCCCTTGGAGGATGTGGAAGACATTTACATGTACGCCTGGGAGAAGGGCTGCAAGGGCATAACCGTCTTCAGGGACGGTTGCATGCGCGACAGCATACTCACCCCTCAGACATCCGGTGAGAAGAAAGAAGAGGAACTTTCCGCCGAAGAAAAGAAGAAGAGAGGTCTCGTCGTAGAAGTTGCCGATGACGTCATCGGCAGAAAAAGAAAACTGATGACGGGATGCGGCAGTCTGCACTGCACCGCGTTCTTCGACCCGAATTCCGGGGACTTGGTTGAAGTATATCTCAACAAAGGTTCGACGGGCGGATGCAACAATTTCATGATCGGTCTGTCAAGGATGATCTCTTTGGCGGCCAGAAGCGGTTGCGACGTGTTTTCGATAGTGGATCAGCTCAAGAGCTGCGGTTCCTGTCCTTCATACACCGTCCGCACCTTCACGAAACGCGATACCAGCAAAGGTTCCTGTTGCCCTGCCGCAGTGGGATATGCTTTGGTCGATATGTGGAAAGAATTGCAGATCGAAATAAAAGGCGTTGAGAAAATGCCTTCGGAGCCCGAAAGGAAAGTAATCAATCCCTGCCCCATGTGCGGCTCGGAACTGGAATTCCAGGGAGGTTGCAACGTCTGCAGGGCATGCGGTTGGACCAAGTGTGATTAATAGGACAAAAACCATTATTCAGAATGAGGGGGCAGCGATAAGACCTGTTCTAAACGCACGACTTAACTACCGTGCAGCTCAAATAATAAATGCAGACGGGCCCGCGCTGAGCCTTCTGCTCACCCCCTCACCCTTTGTTTTTCATATTGCGAGTTCGGTGCTCAGGAAAAATATCGTCATGGATATCGGGAGCATCATGGAAAATCTGTAAGTCATGTTGCTGACATCGTTTCTTCCCGTCAATGCCACGGTGAGAATGGCCATAAGCGCACATAACTCAATGAGATAAACTCCTATCACCGAAGACACTCCGGACATATCCGGCATTTCTGATATTGCCGTCAGAGGTCTCAGCATGGCCATGCACAGTCCCAACACCAAAGGGGCAAAAACGGCGGCTGTAGCAGTCATCATATCCAACATGCTTTTCAGTTTGTTGATGATGTTCTTCATCACGGTTTCCCGATCCTGGACCTGCCTTCCCATGGAAATCGCCAACCGTCCCGCGTCTCTGAGGTTTTTGAGGGAAGAACGGTATATTTCGGCATAAGTTTCCGCCACCGCGGTAGATACGGGGGACAATGCGGCGTAAACCGCGGCTTCCACGTCCCCTCTGCACAGAACCATTTCTTTTCTGAACGTTTCCGATATCTCTTTCGTTTCCCTTCTCGATCCCAACGCACCTATTGCGGAGTTTTCGAAATTGTCTCCGGAAATCAAACGGTTTCCCAACTCGTACACGGATTCGTAAAGCATGCTTTCCGCTTCTTTCCGTCGGGCTTCGCTTCTGATCGAGGGATACAGTCTGATGAACGCGAACACGCCGACGGGAACCGTCGCAAGGACAAGAGCCTGTATAAAATCCTCAAAAACCAACCACCCAATGATTCCCAGCAAAGGAGATACGGCATACGCGGTCAAACCCGAAAAGTCCCTGTCCCCGTCACCCGAACCGAAGGGGTTTTGTTTGTTGATTCCCGCGGTGATTGCCAATACCATTACCGGCACCGCTACAAGAATTATGAAAATTATCGGGAAAGGGGCCATAGGGCCGTTCATGTCCTTTCCTATCTGCAACAGCGGAAGAATCGACATAAGAATCATCGGCGTCATCACGCCCATTCCGAAAATAAGCATACAGGGATTCGACAGCGATGAACTGAATTTCTCTCCCGCGTCTCTCAGACAGTCCAAAGATATGTCCGTGGCTTCCTTCAGTATTCTTGTTTTCTCCGGGCCTGCAGGCAATTCGGAAGCCGCCATCAGCAAATGCATCGAACGTCTGAATCCAGACAGTTCTTTGGGAAGGGATGACAGCATTTCCTCGACCCCGGATCTTATGTCGGGAACGATTCTGGTATCTGCGTCGTGGACTATTTCGGAAAACAATTCTCTGATTGTTTTGGGTCCGTTGTCGGCCACGCCTCTCACGGCAGAGTCCAAAGAACCTCCCGATTCCACAATTACTGACATTATCCCGACTGCCCGAGGCCCTTCTTTCAGTATCGAACGGAAATCGACAGCCATTCAATCACCGCTTGCCCGGTCCATTTTCACTCTGAACGAATTGATTCGGTCTTCGGGGGGCTTGTTGGAATTTCTCGATGCGTGATCGTTCGCGATACAGATCCATTCCGGCCCCAGGAATCTTTCGTCATCCTTCCCTCTTTCCGCCAGCATATTTCTGATTTCAGATCTTACGGTTATGTCTTCACGTATCTTTTCGTCATCCATCCCGCAGGACATCCTCACTCTGCTCATCGCCGGAGTCGTGAACAAAGCGTCGATGTTCGAGATGTCGATAAATTCTCCAGTTCGGTCCCCGGTCGCCACAATCTCCCTGAGAACTCTTTTCTGACTTCCCGACCTTCTGTCCCTGACCGTTCCCAAAGTGACCAGAATGTCCGTTGCCATGAATGCTTCGGGATCCACGCCCATATCATGGACCACGCGTTCGAAAACGGATTTCGCGGAATCTCCGTGAATTGTTCCCATTATGGAACTTCCCGCTCTCCCGGTTCTCATGCTCTGATACAACGTCCTTACTTCTTCACCGCGGGCTTCACCCAAAATTATGGCGGACTCGCCCATTCTCAGAGAGACTCTGAGCGCATCATCCGCCCGGCTTGCTTCATTGCCGTCCAACCTGTCGTTTATCAGCAAAGTCTGAACTTTGAATCCGATCCGTCTCATTTTTTCTCCCGGAAGTTCCATGGTGTCTTCGATGGTCAGTATCCTTTGAGACGTGGGAAATTCAAACAAAAGTGCTGACAGCAATGAACTTTTCCCTGCGCCTCTGGCACCGCATACAAGGAAGGTGCATCGGTTATCCACAAGGAAGGAAAGCATGCCTGCGGTTTCGGGACTTACGGTGCCGTTCGCTATCAGTCTAGACAATGTCCACAACCTGTCGGAATGTTTTCTGATCGAAACGGAATCTCCGTTGGGGCTCATGGGATAACCGACAATAGTCGCTCTCGCATCGTGATCTTTCATGTCAGATTCCAAAACCGGGTTGGATTCGCAGAACGGAAGTCCGCTGTCTCTTTTCAGTACATTGATGAGATTCATCACTTCCTTCCTGTCGACGATAAGATTTGTTCTGCACCTCTGATTGGAATTGACTCCGGAAATTCCGCTCATCGTCACATGTATTCTGTTTCTGTCACAGGGTGCGTCAAGGTATATGTCTTCCAATTTCGGGTCCGAAAGCAACAGTTCGAATATTCCCAATCCGACCGTGTATCTGTGAACGGTTTCGCACAGAGTATCCATTACGATATCCAAATCCAAGGTGTTGTTTCCGTAAATCGATTCTATGGTTTCCGAAGAATTCATGAACAGTCCTCTCGCCTCGTTCAAAACGCTTTGTCTGTCCATTCTTCCGCCGTGTTTTCTGTAAGACTCTCTGATATCTTCTATCACGCCTTCGATAAGCGCGTTCACCGATTCCGGAGAGACATATTCGTAGGGGGTGAGATTGTATTCTGTTTCTCCGTCCGGGGAGGTTCCTATGAGAACCCTTGCTCCGGGCAAACAGTATTCCGCAATGACGTCCAATTCGTCTGCCGAACCAATGAGCCAGCAATCGGCAAAAATCGGTTTTACTCTGGCATTGGACTGAATCAGTCTGCCGAAATTTTCCAAGAGTCCCGTTGTATTGGTATGCAGTCTTTCCGGAGGGTTTGGGCTGAAAAGCGTTGCGGCCCCCATATTGTTGCTTCCTGTTCCGAATCCCTTGCCGCCGAATCCGTTATCCTTGTAAAATCTAAGCATCCGTTCACACCCTCACGAGGGAAGAAATCTTCTCGGACAGTTCAGAAACGGAAAGTTCGGCCTGATCCAAAGATCGGTATGTTCTCTGAATACAGATTCCGCACAATTCATCTCCGGACTTGAAAGACATCAAACGGCTTCTTGCTCCCGCAAAATCAGGAACGGGAAAGGATCCTCGGGCTATGCCAAGAATCTTTTCCGGGGAATAACCGCAGGATTTGCATTTCATCTTGCCGCCTGTTTTCATATCTACGGACAAACCGTCCACGAATGACAGTTCGCACAACATTTCCGCGGCGGATCCCGATATCTCGATATCGCTGCCGGATCTCAACCTTATTCTTGATGCGCATCCGCGGGATTTGATTTCGGTCACTATGCATTTGATGCATTCCGCCGCGGCAGGGTCGGCCACCCTTCCGCAGATTCTGCAGTTTATGTTCAGTACATCACGGTCCATGACGGACCTTTCCTCTTTTTTCTTGTCGCGGCCCTTGGATTCCATATCTGATAAAATGAAACAAGGACAGTATTAAGCAGGGAAGTTACAGTTAGACTTAATCGCCATACGTATAGGTTATAAACAAGGGATATAGTGAGCCGGGTATGGAAATTTTGGCGCCTGCGGGTTCCCCGGAAGGTTTGGTTGCCGCCATACAGGGCGGATGCAATGCAGTATACTTGGGAGGCGAAGCATACGGAGCGAGAACCTTCTCTGCCAACTTCACCGATTCTCAGATCGAAGGGGCCGTAAAATACGCTCATGAACGTAACGTCAAAGTTTATGTCACGGTAAACACCCTAATCAAAGATTCCGAGATGGACGATGCGGTTTCCTACGTCAGATTCCTGTCCGATATAGGGGTCGACGCGGTTCTCATTCAGGATTTGGGATTATTTGAGAGAATACGGGACATTGATATTCCCAAGCACGCTTCCACCCAGATGGGAATCCATTCCCGTGCAGGTTTGGAATGGTGTCACGAAAACGGAATAGAAAGGGCGATTCTCGCAAGGGAACTCACATTCGAAGAAATTTCGGATATTGTCAAAGATTCACCCGTGGAAGTCGAAGTTTTCGTTCAGGGCGCCATGTGCTACAGCATGTCCGGCGGCTGTCTGTTCTCCAGCGTCATCGGCGGAAGAAGCGGCAACAGAGG
>CAZPQO010000036.1:0-6873 GCA_964588745.1 uncultured Methanomassiliicoccales archaeon
CTATCGTCAGATTGTCGGATTCCTGCGCGCACGTGCGGACGACTTCAAGGTGACCATCATGGAAGGGTTGGAATCTTCCGATGATCAAAGAATAGTTGTCATACCCCTGTCCGTCGGACATAGTTATGTCATCACCTTCCCGATTAAAGCATTAAGCCCCGCAAGGGGATCCTCCGCCGGTGACTTCGCTGTCGGAAATCTGTTCGGGTTCCGGTTTCTCCTCGGTTACCGTTTCGATTACGGAATCGTAAATTTCTTCAACGATTGTCTCCACGACGGATTCCGAAGGTTTCGGAGGCCTTTCGAGCTTGCGTGCCGTGGATTTGCCGTCAAGGGTGAGAGGCAGAAGCTTGTCGAGATACTGCGTCTTGAGAGGACAGTCCACAAAGGCGTATTCCAACACATCACGGAGGTTGGATACGGCGTAAACGTCCAGCATGTCGTAGTACCTGTCTTCCATCATAACGTCGTTGGCGTTGCTTTCGGGTATCAGAGCGATTTTGATTCCGGCTTTGGCCGCGGCTTCCAGTTTTGCGGTAACCGCACCGATGGGGAGAACCTGGCCTCTGACGTTCAAACTTCCGGTCATTGCCAGATTCTGATGGATCGGTATACCCTCCAATGCGGATATTATCACAGCCGCCATGGTAATCGAAGCACTGTCTCCCTCGACTCCGGTATATGTCCCGATGTACTGAAGGTGAATGTCCACGTCGGTAAGGTTGGTCATGGTGTACTTCTTGATGACCGCGGAAATGTTATCCACGGCTTCTTTTGCTATCACGCCCAACTGACCCGTGGCCACTATCCGGCCCTTCTTCCTGGTCTGCGCCGGTGACACTTCGGCCACCAAAGGCAGAACGATTCCCGCGTACTCGGACATATCCGTTTCGGAATTCATGGCCGCAAGACCGTTTATCATACCGACTTCCGAACCGTGGATGTTGAACAGGGGATACTTCTGATTGGATTCGACGTAACGGTCGGCAATCTGCTGTTCCAATCCCTTGGCCGAACCCTTGGCGATGAGAACGTCTTCCTTCGTTACAATCTTGGATTTCTTTCCCACGGCAATATCGCCGGACACGCGCACGAGACCGCCGAGTTCACGGAGCCTGAGAGTGAGTTCGCCCCGTCTTCCGGCGCGGCGCTGGGCTTCTCTTATGATTTCGCCCACTGCGTATTTGTCAAAATGAGGTATTTTATTGTCCTTTCTGACTTCCTGAGCCACGAATCTGGCGATGAAATCACGGTTTTCATCGGTGTCCTTCATTGTGTTGCGCATGTAAACTTCGTAACCGTAACCTCTGATTCTGGATCTCAGAGCGGGATGCATTCCCTGAAGAGCGTCAAGGTTGCCCGCACATACAAGTATGAAATCGCAGGGAACCTGTTCCGATTTCACCAAAGCTCCGGAGGAACGTTCGGACTGTCCGGTGATGGACATCTTTCCTTCCTGAAGCGCGGTAAGCAATGCCTGCTGGGATTCCATCCTCAGCATGTTGATCTCATCGATGTAAAGAACGCCTTTGTTGGCTTTGTGAATGTCGCCGGGTTCTATCCTGTCATGAGAGGGCGTCTCCAAACCTCCTGACTGGAAGGGATCGTGTCTGACATCGCCCAACAACGCACCGGCATGAGCGCCGGTGGCGTCGATGAAAGGAGGCATATCATTCGGAGAATGGCCCACCAGTACTTTCGGGACGATTATCACTTCGTTCCTCTGGTTGGGGTTCCTGAGCAGAAGAAGAATTATGAATACGCTGAACAACGCGATGAACATTATAGTCCAGTTGCCGAAGAGTATTGACCCCATCAATCCCATCATCATTATGAAAATGCTGACGTAAAGATACATGGAGTTCTTCTGATTTTTTATTGCGTTGGCGTGAGCTTTCTGCTCCGCAACGATTTCCTTCCCCTTCCCGGCGGGAAGGGTTCTGATGCGGGGCTCGTTGAAATCATCGGGATTGTGATAGGAAATCACATCCTCCAGCTCTTCTTTGGGGAGATATTCCACCATGGAATTGGCCAGCATGGACTTTCCCGTACCGGGCTCTCCTATGAGCATTACATGTCTCTTCTGGAAGGCGGCTTTTCTCATCACTTCCACCGCTTCATCCTGTCCGATGACGCGATCCGCCATCTTCTCGGGTATCTCTATGTCCTCCGTGGACCTGAAGGTCTGCCTATCGACCCACATTTCCAGGGGTTCGTCGGTGGGCTTCTCTTCAATTTTATTTACCATTTTGACTCCTCAGTTGGTTGTTGTGCGTTCATATATAAATGATTTTTATATCAACCGCGTCTCGAATAAACAATCATAACTATACTGAGCACGGTTATAATTGTTATTACAAAGACATACGGACCGTATTTTTCGAATGCCGTCGGAGGCTCCGGCGGCAATATTTCTCTCATGTAAGGTTCAGGGATATCGAAATATGCCATCAGCCCCGTGTGACCGGGCAAATCCGGCTGGTGGGATGCGGCAAAGGTATACCCTGCGGAATTACCCTTGTCGTTGGACGCTCTCATGACATATGCGTCTGTGTTTTCAATTTTGTTCAAAGCCACGTCAACACCGTACCATACACCTTCAGCATCTTTGATTACATTCCACGCGTGTTCGGAATAACCTTCCGAATCGTGAAGTTTTCCCGCAACGGTGAGAACGTCGACCGTTCCGCTGTAAAGCTCTTTGATTGCATAGTTGAAAGCAGCCGCGAAACCGAAAGCGTCGGCTTCCCCGGAAACAATGACTCCGAAGGCGGTTCCGGCCACGGTTCCGGCATTTTCGCCGGCAAACTTGGCTTTGGCACGGAGTTTGGCGTCAATCGCTCTGACCGCGTCCTCGATGGAATGTTCCTGATCCAAATCCGATTTCAATTCTTTGACAAAATCTTCCATCACTTTGAGAGGGTTTTCCTTGTCAAGCCCGTCAACGGGAAAGAAGGTCAGTGTATCATCATCATTCAATTCGGGAGCAGCCCAAAGCCAATAAAGACCAGGATTTTCCAGAACCATCAATTTGGCAATGGAATCTATCGTTTCAACTTCAGTTCCTGCCGAGACGGATTCGGAGCTTTTCCATACTTCGCCCGTCGGAACGGTGTCGTCACCGTAAGGTTCGGCAAGGATTTTGTAAATAGATTTCTCATCGTCAGAAAGTCCATCGTAATATCCGACGGTACCGCCCGGTAATCCGTATGCCTCTCCGTCCAATGCCAGAGGCACCATGAACAGAGACAAAACAAACACCGCAACGAACAAATTTCTTTTATACACTAAATTGCGGTAATAACTGACCCTTATTAACTATTGTGCATGAAGGTTCCGATAATGGTTTATTATCCGGCCTGATATCGGAAACCATGAGGTTCGATGAATTGGACATACCCGAAAACGTCGCTGACGCTCTGAAAGAGAAGGGTTTCGTCAACCTGCACCCTCATCAAGAAAGGGCGATACCCATAGCATTGGAGGGGCGCAGCCTGGTGGTCTCGGTTCCCACTGCCAGCGGCAAGTCCGTCATAGGGTATGTTCCCGCAATGAAGAAAGTTCTAGAAGAAGGGCAGAGAGTGCTTTACATCGTCCCTCTGAAAGCCCTGGCATCCGAAAAACGTGATGAGTTCGATTCCTTCTCTCATCTCGGTTTCAAAGTCGCCATGAGCATCGGCGATTTGGATTCCGACGGAGGCGGAATCAGTGATGCGGACATAGTTGTGGCCACTTCGGAAAAGGCGGATTCCATGATAAGACACGGGAACCGGTGGATGGATTCCGTCGGACTCGTGATTGCCGACGAAATACACATGATTCACGATCCGGGAAGAGGACCCACTCTGGAAATCGCCCTTACAAAGATGATGAAAAGAAATCCCAATCTCCAGATTATCGCCTTATCCGCAACCATATCCAACGCCATGGACCTCGCTCTGTGGCTTGATGCGGAACTCGTTGTTGACGATTGGCGCCCCATACCTTTGAAGGAGGGGGTGTTCTTCGACGGGGAAATAACTTTTGACGACCTGAAAAAGGAAGATGTTCCCAGAGAAAAGGATCCTATTTGGGGATTGGTCAAACAGACCGTGGAAGAAGGTGGGCAATGTCTTGTGTTCGTGAACGCGCGAAGATCCACCGAGGCCTTGGCAGTAAGATTCTCAGGGGATATGGCCAAACTTGCGGGAAGGGCACTGAGTAAACAAGAATCCGCAATACTCGAGGGAGGCGCGGAGCCCACCGCCCTGGGAATTAAACTTGCGGAATGCGTATCCGGCGGAACCGCATTCCATAATGCGGGATTGACCCACAGACAGAGAAAGTACGTCGAGGACAATTTCCGTTCCGGTAACATAAAATGCATTGTTGCGACGCCTACACTTGCGGCGGGAATCAATCTTCCCGCGAGAAGAGTGATAATACGGGACACGGGGAGATTCGAAGCCAACGCGGGAATGGTTCCCATACCGGTCATGGAAATCAAACAGATGTCGGGACGTGCCGGCAGGCCGGGTTACGATCCTTACGGGGAAGCCGTACTAATAGCCAAAAGTATGGAAGATTCCGACCGTTTGATGTACGATTACATAATGCACGAAACTGAACGGTTGACCTCCAAACTCGGGAACGAAGTGACTCTGAGGAGTCACATTCTGGGATTGGTTGCGACCAAAGACGCTTCCACCGACGAGGAGGTTGTGGACTTTCTCAATTCCACGTTCTACGGAAGCACGTCTTCCATGATGGGGGTGGAAAGCGTTGTGGAAAACGTGACGGATTTCTTAGCCAAAGAAGAAATGATCGAAAAGAGGGGAAGTTTCCTCAGAATACTGCCGTTCGGAAAACGGATATCCGATTTGTACATCGACCCGAAATCCGCAGTGATACTGAGGGATGCCGTGAAGAAAATAAACAGCGAAACCGATGAAATGCAAATACTCATCGCGGCGGCACTGACTCCCGACGTTATGGGCCTGTATCCCAAAAAATGCGATGAGGACCGTTTGAACGCCATCGCCGACAAATACGAAAGCAATCTGTTGTACGACCCCTACCAAGACTACGATTTCGCCCATGAAGTTCTGATGAGCGCCATGAAGGTATCCGCAATGGTTACGGACTGGATTTCGGAAGTGCCGGAAGACGTGGTGACGGACAGTATGGGAATCGGTCCGGGCGACATACGTTCAAGAGTGGAAATGATGAATTGGATTATGTATGCCATGAGTGAAATAGCATACATTTTCGCCCCTGAAGCGATGAAGAAAATCAGACCTCTTCTCACAAGAATCAAATACGGAGTAAAAGAAGAACTGACGGATTTGGTTTCCTTCAAAGGCGTGGGAAGAACCAGAGCCAGAGTTCTGTTCAATGCGGGTTACAAAGGAAGAACCGACATAATGGTTGCATCGGAAAGCGATTTGGCTTCGTTGCACAGAATAGGAAACAGTCTCGCCAAAAGCCTGAAAGAACAGGCGGGAGGCTCTGCGGAACAGAAACCTCCCGAGACGGACTGGGCTCCCGACGACGATGAGCTTGATGCCATGGCCGCGGAATACGGAGAGACCGAGAAGGTCTCAAAACAATCCAATCTCATGGATTTTCACTGACGGAAAATCAACGGGAAAGAATTTCGTCCACGGCTTCCGCGGAGTTGGCGCATTTGATGGGTTGACTGCTGTACTTCACCGCGGTTTCCGGATCTTTCAATCCGTTTCCGGTGCAGATTGCAACAACCTTTTCGTCTTTGTCCGCGATACCCAGTTTTCTCAGTTTGATGAGTCCCGCGACGGATGCCGCGGAAGCGGGTTCCACGAACACGCCTTCTTTCATTGCGATGAGTTTCTGAGCTTCGATGATTTCATCGTCGGTCACTGTCAACGAATGTCCGCCGGTATCGTAAATTGCCGCAAGAGCTTTTCTGCCGCTGACGGGATTCCCGATGCGTATCGCGGTTGCGAGGGTTTCCGGATTCTCTACGGGAACGAAATCTTTCTCCTTTTCACCGAATGCCTTGGCAACCGGTGCGGAAAGTTCCGCCTGAATTCCGGTAAGCATGGGCATTCTGTCAATCCAACCCACTTCCTCCAACTCGGTAAGGGCTTTGTAAACCGCCCATATGTTGGCCGCGTTGCCCACGGGCAGAACGATTCTGTCGGGTATCTCATAATTCAACTGATCCATAATCTCGAACAGTACGGATTTCTGCCCTTCGGGGCGATAAGGATTGATTGAATTCAGAAGGTACAGTTTCTTCTGTTCGGACATTGTCCTTGCCAAAGCGAGAGCGTCATCGAAGTTTCCGTCAATAGAAAGAACTTTGGCTCCGTAAAACAGAGCCTGAGCAAGTTTTCCGGCGGCGACCTTTCCCGAGGGAAGAAACACAGCGCATTTCATTCCCGCTTTGGCGGCGTAAGCCGCAAGGGAAGCGGATGTGTTTCCGGTGGATGCGCATCCAACGATTTCGGCACCCAATTCCTTGGCGCGGGTGACTCCGATGGTCATCCCCCTGTCTTTGAAAGAACCGGTGGGATTCAATCCTTCGAATTTTATGTGCAATCCTTTCACGTCAACGATTTCCGCAAGAGCGTTTGTTTCGTACAACGGGGTTCCGCCTTCCTGAATGGAGACTTTGTTTGAAAAGTCAACCGGCATGAAGTCGGAATATCTCCATACTCCTATCGGTGTTTTCCTCAAATCCTCAGGAGACTTTTCTTTGACTTTCTCCAAATCCATTTTGACTGTGAGAAGTCCCTTGCATTTCGGGCATACGCTGACGAACGGATCGTCTACGTCCGCTCCGCAATCCCAGCACATTACTCTGTGAGATACCATTTCAAATCCTTCTGCAGCCTTTGCCGCAAACCGTAA
>CAZPQO010000037.1:0-6761 GCA_964588745.1 uncultured Methanomassiliicoccales archaeon
GTGGCCGAGGTTTCCGAAGGAACTTACGAAGGGGATCCCTGGACCTGTCTGATGTGTCACAAATGCAGCATGGTCTGCCCCAAAGACATAGACATTGCGGAATTGATCAGGGAACTGCGTTATATCGAAGCATCCCAAGGAAACGTTCCCGACAGGTTTTCACGGGTTTACAAAAGATATCTGGAAACCGGAGACACTCTGTCCGTGGCATCCTCAATCGATGAGGAAAGGAACCGACTCGGCCTTCCCGATATGGAGAGGGACGCGGAGGCGCTGGAAAAACTCAGAAAAATAACGGGGGCGGGAGAATGAAACTGTTTCCGGGCTGCACCGTGACTTCAAGAATCCCCTTTGTGGAATCCGCAACTATGTTCATCGCCGAGCGGTTGGGAGAGGAATTCTCAGGCAAAGAATCCATGTGCTGCTTCGAACCCACGGGACTGAAGTCTGTGGATTACGATGTTTGGACCGCCGTAGGAGAGATGATACACTCCCGCAACGCCGACGAAAGAATCGTGACTCTCTGTGAAGGATGCAACATGTCCCTGACCCTGTCCCAGGGCATTCTCGAAACGGAAGAGGGAATTTCCGGAGCGGAAAAAAGACTGTCCGAAGCGGGAATGAAGCCCGGAAGGGCCGAGATAAACGGACTTCTGGAATATCTTCACGAAAACATCGACGGAATCCGAAAATTCGCAGAAAAGCCCATCGAAGGAATCGGTGCGGTGTTCCCGGGATGTCACGGCGATTACGCATACATGAAAAGAGACCGCAACGCATCCGAGATGCTGTACGAAATAATGGAAGCCGCCGGCTGTTCGGGAGTGAAGGTAAAGGAATCATTGTGCTGCGGCGGAGGTCTTCAGGGGGTTCATGACGACATCGCCGGCGACATAATCTCCGATATGGTGAACACTTTCAAAGAAGCCGGAGCGGATTTCGCCGTGGTTTCCTGCGGATTCTGTTTCCGCAGAATAGACGCCGCCGCAAAATTTCCGGTGATGCACATATCCGAACTTGTGGCCCGGAGCATGGGTTGGGATACGGACGTATCCCGTTACCACAAAACCGAGATTCAATCCAGATCCAGCGAAAACTGAACTGCGGTGACCGAGTGGGTCAATGAGCCCATGGACACCAGGTCCGCACATCCCGCAAAATCGGCGACGTTGTCCAAAGTGATGTCTCCGGAAGCTTCCACCAACACGCCGGGGGAGACTTTCTTCACGGCGTCTCTGAGATCCCGGACTTCTTCAGGTTTCATATTGTCGGCCATGATGATGTCCGCACCCATTTCGGCAACGGTCACGGCGTCGGCCACGTTGCTCACTTCGATTTCCACTTTCACGTGAAACTGAGTTTTCTTCGCTTCGGTCATGGCGGTTTTCACCGAACCGCAGGCTTTGATGTGATTGTCTTTGATCAGTATCATGTCATAAAGCCCGAATCTGTGTTCGGCACCGCCTCCGAGGCGTATGGCTTTCTTTTCGTATTTTCTGAAGCCCGGAGTGGTTTTTCTGGTTCCGCAGACTTTGGTTCCGGAATCTTCTCCGAGAAGTTCTGCGGCTCTGGCGGTGGCGGTGGCTATGCCGCTCATTCTCATCAGTAAGTTCAGCGCGGTGCGTTCGGCCGTGATGATGCTTCTGATCGGCCCCGTTACGGAAATGATTCTGTCGCCGGCAACAACTCTGTCGCCGTCGCTGACGACAGGGGATGCATCGGCACCGAGAAGCGTGAATACCATGCAGGCCTCTTCTATCCCCGCGACCACGGCGTCACCTTCGCAGACAACCGATGCTCTTCCGCTGGTGTCGGGAACCACCAAATCTGCGGTGAGGTCCCCTCTGCCGATGTCTTCAAGCAGGAATCTTTCGATATCCTTCATAATCACAACTCCATCTCGAAAGTCTCGTCGGGTTTCGGCAGGATTACGTTGTAATCCTGCAGATCGGGAAGGAATGCTTCCCCGACCTCGGAGTGCATGATTATGACATTGTCCGGTTCGCATCCTTTGATGAATCCGACAATCTGATCGTGATCCGCATGGGCGGAGAAATCGAATTTCTGAACTTCGCAGTGGATTTTCTGAACCTCTCCGTCAATGTTCATCACGCCTTGATCCATCAACATTCTTCCGTTGGTGTCTTCGGCCTGATAACCCACTATCAGCAATGCGCTCTTCGGGTCGTTTTTGACTTTGTTGATGTAACTGAGAACCGGTCCCCCGTCCATCATTCCGCCGGTGGTAACGATAATCTGTCCCCTTGCGGCGTTCTTTCTCATGTTGGAATGTTTGACCGTGTGGAAGTTTCTCCTGGCAGTTTTGAGTCTGCGGTGGTTTCTCAGGTATTCGGGATAGTCGAGAAACAGTCTGGTAACCGAACGTCCCATACCGTCAACCCACATTTCGTAATCCAAATCCATGAGCTGAAGCATTATTTCCTGCGTTCTTCCTATGGCGAAAACGGGAATCAGGCAGGTACCGCCTCTTTCGACGACTTCTTGGACCTTATCCAAAAATTCCCGTTCGGTCTGCTCCCGGGGTCGGTGATTCCTTCCTCCGTAAGTTCCTTCGACGATCAAAGTCTCGCACTTCACGGGTTTCGCGCCGTCCACCAGTTTCTGGTCCATGGTGTGGATGTCTCCGGTGTAAAGCACACTGGTATCCCCTTCGAACAGGAACATGGAAGCTCCCGGGATATGTCCCGCGGAATGCAACGTAACGTCAACGGAACCTACCTCGATGGTGTCTCCGAAGGTCAACGGCACGACGCTTCTCATGGTGCGGTCGATGTCTCCCGAATTGTATTGCAAGGGATAGTTTTCGGCTTTGGCGATTTTCAGAGAATCGTTCATAAGCAATTCTCCCACTTCGGCCGACAGCGGCGTGGTGAACAGCTCGCAATGCTGTCTTCCGCAGACCGCCGGTACCATTCCGCAGTGATCGAGATGACTGTGCGTTAGGAACACGTGGTCCACGGGAGGCGCCGGTATAGGATATTCCGGCGGTTTGGTGGGGTTCATGCCATATTCGATAAGGACGGTTCTGTCCGCCCATTCCATGGTCATGCCCATGCAGCCGACTATATCGGCCCCTCCCAAAAATCTGTATTTAACTTTCATTTTCGATTTCCTTCTGTTGATAGATGCCATAAAGGCGGTGAAAAGAGGAACACGCGTGTGCCTCTTTGACTGTGAATCAAAACATAACGACGATGCTTTTCTCCGTCTAATATCTGACGGTATATTTAGTTTCCTTAATCAAAATAAGAACTGTATTCCAAACTCCGCAACATGGTATTTTTTCAATGGGTTCACGGAAAAACAATTCAGAATTCCGGAGTATTGCTTTACCGTCCCCGTTCTGATGAAAAATAGGAGTCGGGACAGGTTTTCGTTTTCGACGCAGTGTATCTCCGTCAATCCGTGAATTAAGTCGTTAATCGACTATATCGCAATCCGAAACTTATTAAATGCAAAATGCTTAGTGTCCGCTGGGATGCACACGAATAGTACCGGCCAATCGGCCGAAGGCAAAGTATACTCTAAACCTTACAGTTCAGGCAGAGCGATAGCAGGCGGATTCTTTCTTTCAGCCATGCTTTGGTGGATTCCGGTAATCGGTCCCGCCGTTGCAGGATATTATGCAGGGCGCAGATCCGGTTCTTTCATCAACGGAATTCTTACTTCTGTCGTAGCCGGAGGCATCCTTTTCACGATAATCACCGTGGCTTCACACTACATACTCGGCCCGACGGGATTCCACGACACCCTTGCGGAATCTGCATTCGGTGCTTTGGCAGGATATCTTGTCTGGGCCGAGATGTACCTTGAATATTTCTTCGCCGCCGGAACAATCGATGTGGCGATGGCTCCTTTCGGCATATTGGTTGTTTTCGGCGGCATTGGTGGCTCGTTCTCAGCGTTGCACCGCCGTGAAGCCGTCGCACTGATGGCGAACGGCGCAGTCCATTCAGCCATAAGACCGTTGGCCAGATCCGTGGAGATGTACGAAAGGGGAAGGAAGCTCGGATTCGAATCTTTCAACGAATGCATAACGATAAAGGATTCAGTCATGAGTTTCAATCTAAGCAACTCCAATGAGCGCAAGGACTCCGACGAATGGAAAATGCAGACTTTCCATACAAGTACCGTCACTTCGGAAGCTCCGATGTCCACCACGTCGGTGACGAACGGCTCCAAAAGTCATTTTTCGGATATTCTGGCTCAAACGGAAGTTCACAGGGACAAAAAATCGAAGGGTAAAAAATAATGTGCAATCCGCACTGTACGGCCTATTCGATAAGTTATTAATGTCCTCACCCAATCGGGTTCACCAGTGATAGCTTGTTCTGCTCAGAATGCAAATCTTTAATGTTCCCGAAAGACGGGAAGTATGTCTGCAGTTCCTGTGAGAATGCCGTCGAATTCGGTAACTCTCAAATTACCGTTACGGAAACCAGTGGCAAAGAGATACCCGTTATGGGTGAAAACGTCACGACCCTTCCCAAGACTCGCATCGCATGTGAGGAATGCGGTCACACCGAAGCTTACTTTTATTTAAGCCAAACCCGTGCGGCGGACGAACCTGAAACGAGAATATACCGTTGCTGCAAATGTAACTATTCCTGGAGAGAGTACTGAACAGGCTGTGAGGTGAATAAATGTTCAAGGCAGAGATTAAATCCGATACGCTGAAGGGGCTCGTAAACATAGTCTCGACACTCATCGATGAAGTGAAACTTGTCATCAATTTCGAAGGCATAAGCCTGAAAGCCATGGATTCTTCCCGTGTGGCGATGGTCGAGGTAAACATGGCTCCCGGCACATTCGAGTCATTCTCGGCCGACGAGACCGAAATCGGTCTCGATCTCGACAAAGTGAAGGATGTGCTGAAGCTTGCCTCTTCCGGCGATATAATTTCCATGGAGCAGGACGAAGATCACGGAAAATTGGTTTTCAAAGTCGGTAACATAACCCGCCGCATGCACCTGTTGGACACGTCAAGGATGAACGATCCCAAATTCCCGCAGTTGGATTTGGCTTCCCGGATCAGCGTTCCCATCGAAGAACTTCAGAAGGGAATAAGGGCTTCCGAGTCAATTTCCGACCACATAGCCCTGACCGTAAGCAACCAAGGTTTCGAACTGTCATGCGAAGGGGATACGGATTCCGTAAGTTTGGCGGTTCCGAAAGACAAGTTGGATTCCATGGAATTGCCCGAAGGCGACGACACATACACCAGCATGTTCCCTCTGGATTATTTCATGAATCTGGCCAAAGCGATTCCCTCGGGAACCTCGGTCAACATCGAAATGGATTCCAATTTCCCCATCAAGATTAACTACGTATTCGCGGACGGAAACGGTGAAGTGAGATATCTTCTCGCTCCGAGAATAGAGAGTGACTGATTCGGTGATTTATTTGACAGAAACTGAGGCCGGTTTGAAAACGATAGCCAACAAACTCAGGAAGCATGTCATAGAGATGACCTCAGCCGCAGGTTCGGGACATCCCGGCGGCTCTCTTTCCTCCGCCGATCTCATGGCCGTATTGTACTTCAGCGTCATGCGGCACCGCCCCGAAGAGCCCGATTGGGACGGACGGGACCGCTTTGTACTGTCCAAAGGACATGTGGCGCCCATACTGTACGCCTCGTTGGCGGAATCGGGATATTTCCCCGTCGATGAACTAATAACACTCAGAAAAATAAACAGCAGACTTCAGGGACATCCCGTCAAAGACAAACTCCCCGGAGTCGAAATGTCCACCGGTTCTTTGGGACAGGGACTGAGCATGGCCGCGGGAATGGCGCTGGCCGCAAAGATAGACGGGAAGAAACACAATGTGTACTGTCTCCTCGGGGACGGGGAACTGCAGAGCGGAATGAACTGGGAAGCCGCAATGTTTTCATCACATTACAAATTGAACAATCTGATCGCTTTTGTGGACCGCAACAGTCTGCAGATTTCCGGAAGCACGGAAGACGTGGTCAGCATAGAGCCTTTGGCCGCCAAGTGGAAGGCTTTCGGATGGAGAGTGAAGACTATTGACGGTCACGACATCCGGAAGATTCTTTCCGCCTGCGCATGGGCCAAAAAATCAAAAGACAAACCCACCATTCTTATTCTGAAGACTGTGAAAGGCAGCGGAGTGTCCTTTATGGAAAACAATGCGGATTTCCACGGCAAGAGCTGCAACCCGGAAGAAACGGAATGTGCCGAAAAAGAACTTACCGAAGCAATGGAGAAACGCAAATGACCAAAATGTTGGCGCAACGCGATTATTACGGCAAAGCACTGAGAGAGTTGGCCCAACGCGAGAACGTGGTTGTATTGGATGCGGATCTTGCAGGTTCCACCAAAACTCTGGAGTTTTACAAAGTGTGCCCCGAAAGATTCATCGAAGTGGGCATTGCCGAACAGAACATGATGGGCATTGCGGTCGGTCTTGCCGCCGAAGGCAAAACCGTTTTCGCCTCGACCTTCGGGGTTTTCGCATCCGGAAGATGTTGGGAACAGACAAGGTTGGGCGTAGCATATCCCAAATTGAATGTTAAAATCGTGGCCACCCACTGCGGAATCAGCGTGGGCGAGGACGGAGCATCCCATCAGGCTTTGGAAGACATATCCCTCATGAGGAGTCTTCCCAACATGACGGTAATCTCCCCGGCGGATGCGTATTCGACATACGCAGCCACCTTGGCGATAGCCGACTACGACGGTCCGGTTTACATGAGATTGGGACGTTCCCCCGTTCCG
>CAZPQO010000038.1:0-6661 GCA_964588745.1 uncultured Methanomassiliicoccales archaeon
GTCCGGTTTCGTCTATCAGACGTTTCACCCTGTCGTATACCGAGAAGGGCTGTTCTCTGCCGATGGTATCGCAGTATCTGAATCTGTGCGCGCCGGCTTCCTTTGCCGTGTTTGCGAATTCGATAAGGAAATCGATGTCGGCACGGGAGGAATCTTCACCGTTGCAGGAAATGTAAAAACCGTGATCGCTTGCGTAGGATACGGCCTCGTACACCTTGTCAAGAACCCATTGACGGTCCTTCTTGAGCTTGTGCTCTATATGAATATCGGAAGAAGACATCGATATTGCGACGGAATCCACGTCACAGTCGATGCTTGTGTTAATGTCATTTATGTCAGCCCTGTTCCACCCGAGAATCGAAGCGCCGAGGCCCATGCTGGCTATGTGTTTCACAGCCACCTTTTCATCGGCACCCATAGTGGGTATGCCGGCCTCTATTTGCTGTACTCCGATATCATCGAGCATCTGAGCTATCATATACTTTTCAAGGTTGGAGAAGACTATCCCTGCTGTTTGCTCCCCATCCCTGAGCGTAGTATCGCAGATGTTGAGCCTCTTACCGAGTATGTTGATTACGTCTTCTTTAGTTCTCATAATACAATCACCTCAACTGATTGACAGTTGGTTGCCTCTAAAAGGAAATTTTGTCTATCACCGTGTTAACCGATTATCATTAATAACTGTTTGCATGGGCAAAATCAGACTGGCTTCAAACCGCGTATCTCAGTATTGCGGCGATGCCGCCCAATGCCGACAGCATGCTTCCCGAATCATGCTGAGAAGACACCACCAGCACATTGCCGTTTTGAACTTCGACATTTCTTACGGTATCGTCGAAGTCGTGTTCTCTCAATTTTTCATCCAGGATCAAAAGGATTTCGACTGCTCCCGCCGATGCCGCGGCGGCCACCTCGCCGGGGCCGTAAGTGGCCAATCCGTCCTTTCCGATTTCTTCCATCAGACGTTCCACGGCTTCCATTTCGGCTCCGATGACCGATTCCCTGAGGACCTCCGCCCCCATACCTTTCTTCATCAGTTCGTTGATTCCCGTCATTCCGCACTGTCCCGTGTGATATACGTGACATCCCGAAAACAGCTCCGGATGGGTTTTCTTTCCGGATTCGGCCAATATTTCTTTTTCGAATCCCGGTCCTGAAATTACCAAAGGCATCCCTTCTTCCAAGACGGACTGTATGACGGACACGATTTCTTTGTGATATCCTCCGTCGCCTTTCCTCTTTTCATCGTACATCTTCCCGGATCTTCCGGATCTTACGGATGCGATTTCTTTCAACCCATACTGTCTGAGAATGGCGACCACCGCTTCATCCTGATCCAGCGAAACGAAAACAATCCGGGGTTTGTTCGTATCTTTCACGGCCCGGTCCAACCTGTCGGTCTGCGTCTGCCTCCAGTGTTCTTTGGATATGGACAACGCGGTTCCGGTTTCCACGATAAGCGTGTGATACATCCCCACGTCCTGAGGTCCCGATTCGATCACGCCCAACAGTCTGAGTCTGAGATCCTCTTCGGAAAACTCTATCTTCTCCACCCGGACGCCGAGAGTCATCCTTCTTTTTTCCGTGCGTTCCGCACGGATTTTGTCCGCTGCTTTCTCCTCTCTCCTGGTGGTTGAAGCCGTTACCAAATCCCCTTCTTCGATGACATTGTAGAGATGCCAAAGATCCTCATCAGTCTCCGGCATCACTCTCACGCTGTTGGTCGGAACGTCTCGACCGACTATTCTCATGATTCGTCCGTATGCCTCCGTGATTTATCATGTTTCGTCATCGGAAGCACCTAATGTCTGTTTTCAGACAAGGTTATAATCCGTTTGTATCCATCTCATGAAAGAGGTTATATATGGCCCTCAAATGTGATTTATCCCCGATGGCACGCGGTTATTTGGTCCTCGAGGACGGAACGGTATATGAAGGCAATATTTTCGGTCATCGTTCCTCCGTCTCCGGAGAGGTTGTTTTTACAACGGGGATGAGCGGCTATCAGGAAAGCATCACAGACCCTTCTTGTCACAATCAGTTGCTCGTAATGTCTTATCCCCTGATAGGCGGTTGCGGAATCATTGAAGGATATTCCCAATCGGACAGAGTTCAGATCGGCGGGCTGATTGTCAGAGAATATTGCGTCAGCCCCACCGAAGCTTACGGCGGCATACCTTTGGATTCTTTTCTCGATGAACAGGGCATTCCGGGAATTTCCGGAATAGACACGAGAGACCTGATAGTCAGAATAAGGGAAAACGGCACGATGAAAGGTGCGATCGTTTCAAACGATGTCCCGCCGGAAGAGGCTTTGAAGAAATTGGAATCCGTCGGTACCGGTTCCGGCAAGAGTCCGGTTTCCGAAGTTTCCGCCAAAGAAATCCGCAACATCGATTCCGGCAGAGAATTGACTGTGGGAGTTTTGGACTGCGGTTCAAGAACCGCCATCATAGACAGCCTCGCTTCCAGGTTCAATGTTGTCGTGTTCCCCTACGACACGCCCCATGACGTCATCACCGCAAGAAAGGTGGACGGACTGACGATAACCAACGGTCCCGGTGACCCTTCTCATAAAGATATCATGAACACCGTGGTCAAAACCGGAAAGGAACTCACCGGCGTGTTGCCGATGTACGGAATCTGTTTCGGAAGTCAGACTTTGGCTTTGTCCTTCGGTGCCGAAACGTACAAGATGTCCGTGGGCCACAGAGGAAACAACCAGCCCGTTATGTTCGAAGACCGGGTTTACATCACATCACAGAATCACGGTTACGCCGTATCGGGGGATTCCCTTGAGGGCACGGATCTCATCGCCGACCATCTGAATGTCAACGACGGGACCGTCGAAGGCTGCAAACACAAAGATCTTCCGATATTCACCACACAGTACCATCCCGAAGCCGGTCCCGGACCCGCCGATACATTATTCCTGTTCGACAGGTTCGGCAAAATCATGAAGGAGGCGAAAAAATGAAACGGGATTACAAAAAACTCATGGTAATCGGTTCCGGTCCCATCGTCATCGGACAGGCCGCGGAGTTTGATTTCTCCGGTTCACAGGCCTGCAGGACTTTGAGGGATGAAGGTTACTACACGGTTTTGGTGAACTCGAATCCGGCCACCATTCAGACCGACACCGACATGGCCGACAGCGTTTACATCGAACCTCTCGACGCGAGGACCGTTGCTTCCATCATCGAAAAGGAAGGCGTTGACGGGGTGCTGTCGGGAATGGGCGGTCAGACCGCCCTGAACATTTGTTCCGAACTTCACGACGACGGTACTTTGAAAAGATTGGGCTGCGATTTGGTCGGAACCCAACCCGACGCCATCGCGATGTCCGAGGACCGGGAACTGTTCAAAGAAACAATGGAGGAAATCGGCGAGCCCGTTCCCATGAGTTTCAGCGTCAATTCGATTCAGGAAGCCATCGAAGCCGCAAATGCCATCGGCAGATATCCCGTTCTTGTAAGACCCGCCTACACTCTGGGAGGCACCGGAGGAGGAATCGCTTACGACGAAGAGGAATTGGCGTCCATATGCGCAAGGGGATTGGCGTATTCCAGAATCCATCAGGTTCTGATCGAGGAAAGCGTTCTGGGATGGAAAGAACTGGAATATGAGGTAATGCGGGATTCCAAAGACAACTGCATCATCATCTGCACCATGGAGAACCTTGACCCCATGGGGATACACACCGGCGAAAGCATCGTCTGCGCCCCCATGCTCACCATTTCCGACAGGGACCATCAGCGCCTGAGAACCGCCGCAATCAAAGTCATCCGCAAACTCGACATCGAAGGCGGATGCAACGTACAATTCGCATTCAACCCCGAAAACGGAGATTACCGTCTCATAGAAGTCAACCCCAGAGTTTCCAGATCTTCCGCGTTGGCGTCCAAAGCCACCGGGTATCCCATCGCCAGAGTTACGACGAAGATAGCCGTGGGATACACATTGGACGAGATAGTCAACGACATCACCGGCAAAACTTACGCCGCATCGGAGCCGGTGTTGGATTACGTGGTGGTCAAAATACCCCGATGGCCTTTCGATAAATTCCGCACCGTGGACCGCCACCTGGGAACCCAGATGAAAAGCACCGGTGAAATAATGTCCATCGGACGCACTTTTGAGGAAGCTTTCCTCAAAGGAATCAGATCTCTGGAAATAGGATTCATGGGTCTGGACGCATTGGATATGACCGACGAAGAGCTGGAGGACGAACTGTCGGAAGCCACCGATTTGAGAATGTTCGCCATCGCTCAGGCTCTGAGACAGGACTGGCCTGTGGAAAAAATCTCCGAACTCACGGGATGGGACAGTTATTTCATCATCAAGATAAAGAACATAACCGATACGGAAAAAGGACTCAGGAACAATCCCGATTACGAACTCATACGGAAAGCCAAAGAAATGGGATTCGCCGACGAAACCCTTTCGGAACTTACCGGCATCAGCGTTGAGGGACTGCGTTCCCAACGCAAAGAGAAAGGAGATTCCGCAGTTTACAAAATGGTGGACACCTGTGCCGCGGAACACTCCGCCGAAGCCCCCTATTTCTATTCCACTTACGGAAAATCTTCCGAAACCTTCAGGGACGGAACCAAAAAGAACGTTGTTGTGGTGGGCGGAGGCCCGATACGCATCGGTCAGGGAATAGAATTCGACTATTGCTGCGTCCACGGAGTTTTCGCCCTTCAAGAAGAAGGGGTGGACGCCGTCATAATCAACAACAACCCGGAAACCGTTTCCACCGACTTCGACGTTTCGGACCGTCTGTATTTCGAACCTTTGACTTTGGAAGACGTGTTGGACGTCATCGAAGAAGAGGACGCGGACGGCGTTATAGTGCAGTTCGGAGGACAGACCAGCGTCAACCTTGCGGTGGATTTGGAAAAAGCCTTCGAAGGAAAGAAAACGAAAGTTCTCGGCACCGCCCCCGACGACATGGACCTTGCCGAGGACAGAAAGAGATTCTCCGAGCTCATGGATGAATTGAGAGTCCCCCAACCCGCGGCGGGAACCGGATATTCTTTCGACGAAGTGAAAGACATCGCAACCGAAATCGGATATCCGGTTCTTGTCAGACCTTCTTACGTCCTCGGAGGACGGGCGATGGAAATCGTGTATTCCGAAGAAGAACTCAAAACGTACGTGGACACCGCCGTGAAGGTTTCCAGCAATCATCCCATACTTGTCGACAAATATCTGAACGAAGCAATCGAGATAGACATAGACGCCGTCAGCGACGGCGAAGACGTCTACATCGGCGGGATAATGGAACATGTGGAATATGCGGGATGCCACTCCGGAGACGCGACCATGGTAATGCCTCCCTTCACTCTCAACGAAGAAATCATCGGAAGAGTCGTCGATATAACCGTCAAAGTCGCCCTTGCCCTTCGCATAAAGGGGCTGATGAACCTTCAGTTGGCCGTCAAGAACAACGAAGTGTACATGATCGAAGCGAACCCGCGCGCATCAAGAACCATACCTTTCATTTCCAAAGCCACCGGCGTACCTTTGGCCAAAATCGCAACCAAAATCATGCTGGGCAAGAAACTGAAGGATTTCGGCCTGTCGGGTTACAGACCGATAGACCACTACGCGGTCAAAGCCTCGGTTTTCCCCTTCCTCAAACTTCCGGGAATAGATTCCATTCTCACTCCCGAGATGAAGAGCACCGGAGAAGTCATGGGAATCGACGAGGATTTCCACGCCGCCTGTTACAAAGCGCTGATTGCCGCCGGCAACAAACTGCCCATGAGCGGCGGGGTGTACATGACCGTCAACGATAACGACAAATCGGAAATCTTGGACGCGGCCAGAGGGTTGAAGGAAATGGGATTCACGATTTATGCCACCAAAGGCACTTCCTCCTATCTCAGAGAAAACGGGGTGGAAGCCACCACCGTGTTCAAAATGAGCGAGAAACTGAAACCCAACGCAATCGGCCTTATGAGGGACGGGGAGATAAATCTCATCATCAACACGCCCGAGATGAAATCCGGAGCGAGACGGGACGGATATACCATGCGCAGACTCGCCGTGGATCTGGAAATTCCCTTCATGACCACGGTTCAGGGAGCCGATATCGCGGTGGGGGCAATCAGAGTCGGAAGAAAAGGGGATCTCAGCGTGAAGAGCACCAAAGAGTACCATACACTCTGACCCGCGCACAATGCAACGTCAGATATTTTATACGGTACATGTATGAAGGTTCGGTATTCGGATGTCTGACGCTGATGAGCTTAGAGAACTGATTGCAACCATAGATGCGGAAATCGTCGATCTTATCGCAACCCGTATGGAGATTGCGGACGAACTGGCGAAAGCCAAGAAAAAATCTTCTCAGAGTTACTGGAACGAAGACAAAGAGCAAGAGGTCGTGAAAAGATACCTCGGGCTCTGCGAAGAAGTCAAACTTTCCGAAGAGGAAGCGAGACAGATTGCGGATTTGCTTCTCAAAATATCCAAAGACAGGCAGAAGCAGTATTTCGAGAAGTAAAACCTATGTTCATATATACGTCACGAGAATCAGAATGACCCCGGGAGAATAGAATAGATGAAGAAAACACGCGTTGCGGTTCTGGGAGCCACCGGAATGATCGGACAGAGATTCATTCACATGCTCGAGGACCACCCTTATTTCGAG
>CAZPQO010000039.1:0-6638 GCA_964588745.1 uncultured Methanomassiliicoccales archaeon
CCCAACTTTTCACCGAATATGTTCTTGTGTGTTTTGATATCGATATCGGACATGTAGCAGCCGAAACCGGGATGGGAATGATACCATCCTATTACGGTTCTGCATTTGTTCTCATCTATAGATGAGAACAAATCTTCCAAAGCGTCAGGATCGAACCTTACGCTGACTCCCGTCGCCACCAATCCCGAGGTTGCGGTGCCTTCGGCCACGGCGTATTCGCCTTCACCGTCGACATAAGCGTTGCCCATCAGAAGTCCCATGACTTCTTCGTTCTCGGCATATCCCAAATCGGCATGGAACGCCATTTTGGAAATCACGCTTTTCCCCATGAACAGCTCCGCTCCGGGAACTCCGCGTTTCCTGATTTCTTTTTCCGCTTCTTCCGAAGATATGATTTTAGGCATCGGTATCCCCATAGCTTACTTTCGCCGAGAATTTAGGTTTATTGGATAAATACCACTCCGCCGCCTTGGAACAGGATTCGGTTCCGTAAGGATTCAAAGGGTTCGGACAGGACAGAAGACTCTCTATTCCCATGACGAAAGAGATCAGACTTGAACCGAAGTTCCAGTTTTCCGAAACTTTCAGACATACGAACCCTCCGTCCTCGGGCATCATGATGTTCGGATGGAATATCTCGGTCCTCCATCTCACTCTGGGCCGTTCATAGGGATATTCGTCTGAAATCACCAAGTCGAAATGATGCAGATCGGTTCCTCTGTGAGGCGATGCTCTTGCGGGCAAATTAGCCAGGTGTATGCTCAGCACCACGGGAAATTCCGCATTCTCCGGTATTCCGTCCAAACCCGTATCGAGATAATCGTTGAGGTTTTTGATTTCGTTGTTCAGTCTTTTCAACAGAATGGGTTTTGCCAATCCCATCTTCATCCGCCTTCCGGATCCGGGATTATCTCCACCACATCGCCGTCGCAGAGATTCATCTCCTCCACGGTTTTGGATCCCGACAAAAGCTTTGCTCCTTTTTTCAGAACGAAGGCTTCCGAGCCTTCGCCCCAGTAATCCGCGGCGACTTCTATTATGTCCGTCATTCTTTCGTGGGGTTCGAGTTCCATTCTCAACGAAGACTTGGTTACCATATTCACGACCGTGACTTTTACCGTCATTTCAATATCCTCCGTAGTTCGGACACTTTTCGTCTATTTCCAGAGATACCGTGTCCATGGCACCCCTGATTCCGTCGTAAAAAGTTATGTGTCTGATGCAGAGATCGCTTTTTCCCGATGCTATTTTTTCGGCTTCCCTTACCTGCATTGCGGCGATTATCGAGGTTGTGGTGATTTCAGCGGGAATAAGAGGCGTGAAAATCTCGGACGTCCCTGTGCACGAGAACCTCAGATTCATGATTTTGGCATGACTTCCGTTCATTGCGCAGTTGAGACACGGACCACCCGGAAGTACGGTCTGAACTTTGCCCCTCATTCCGTCCGTCCCGCCGTCCACATAGGGAATTCCGTAGCAAACCGCATGTGAATTCGTGTGAAGTCTGGCCGAGATGTTGTCAAGACATCCCATAATCAGATCGTAATCCCAGTCTTCGACTTCCTGGATCTTGGAATGGATGTGTTTCACATCCGCGTGGGGAAACATTTCGTTGGCGCGTTCCGCCAAAACATGGGATTTTGCACAATCTGTGTCGCTTTCGCGGAAAAACACACATCGGCTGAGGTTTGAAATCTCTATACGGTCCATGTCCACAACGGTAATGTCGCGGAAACCGGCAAGAATCATACACTTGAGAACTTCGTTTCCGAGAGCTCCCGCACCGACAACCAGGCATCTGAGATACGAAAAACGGTCCACATCCATCCAAGAAATACGCCTCATTCTGTCGTATCTGTCTTCTTCCGATGTACCCGGTATCATCGGCTATATAATGTCTTGAGACTCAATAAAATATTATCCGTTGTTATTAATATAATTGTATATCAAACCGATAACCGGATTGTCAGTCCGTTTCGACAATGTTTTTGAAACATACGGGAACCTGATGACAGAGTTCCTGTCCGCAGTATACAGTGACGGTACCGGAAACACGGCTGCGGATTATCGATTCCCAATCGGGAACTTTTGAAACGAAATGGATCAAAACAATCGAACCGTCCGGAATTGAATTTCCAAGAACGTCTTCGATGCCTTCGTCTTCCCGGATTACGAAAATATCTTTTTCCGGGAACTTGTTTTTCAGAAAAACAAGCAAATCTTCCATAAGTCCGATTTGTCCCGTTCTTCTTTTTCCCGTCATCATGGCTCCGTCGCCGGAGTCTGCGAAGGATTCAATCCTTTCTTCCGGGACGGGATTGATTTCGCAGTTGCAACTCATTTTATCTCGATGATCACGTCACCTTTAAGACCCATGTCCGAGGCGACTTCGATTGCTTTTATGAAGGCGCAGGGAACCGGACAGGCGGTGTGGTTGAGAGTGTTGTCCGCCGCGCGGTATACATCAGATTCGGAAAATTTCACGCAGATGTTCTGAAAAGGATCGACGGAACCCAAAGTTTCCGCCAATCTCATGACGTCGGCACAATCGCTTTCCACGTCGAAAACAACTTTCATTTCATCGTTCATGGTTGCTTTTATTTTGGTTCTGAGTTTACAGACTCCGGGCCGTATGTCGATATTGCACTCGCTCATGATTGTGACACCTTTTACCTTATATCGGAACGTATCGGTTTCGTCGGATTTATTCTTTTCAAACGAAACGGAAAAGTGGGGCTGCCCGGATTTGAACCGGAGTCAATGGCTCCCAAAGCCACAAGTATACCAAGCTAACCCACAGCCCCTTCGGGGTGAAGACGGTCATTCGATTATTAATCCTATCGTCGGTGCACCGCGTACCGTGAAACTTTTAGCATATGCTTTTAACTGCGTAGCGGAATAATACTTTAGGGGGTTTTATTTTGAGATATACCATAACGGGAGATAACCTGCAGTTCGTAAACGTGGAACTGCAACAGGGAGAGGAAATCTGTACCATCCCCGGCAGTATGAAATACATGAGCGGGAACGTCCGGATGAATACGGGCATGGACGGCGGTCTGGTCAAGGGTCTTAGAAGATCCCTGTCGGGAGCCACGTTCTTCTTGGTCAGATTCAGCGTTGACAGCGGTTCGGGAGTTGTAGGTTTGGGCGGAAACGTTCCGGGAAAAATCATTGATTTGCAGATAACTCCGGGAAAGAACTGGATTATGGAGAAATCCGCATATCTGGCTTCGCAGCCCGGCGTGAGCGTCGACATGACTTTCCAAAAGAAACTGGGAAGCATACTCTTCGGAGGCGAAGGGCTGGTTCTTCAGAAGCTCAGCGGAAACGGCGTTGCCTGGGGTGCCGCCTGCGGTGACTTCAACGTAATCGATTTGGCACCGGGCGAGATGTACAAAGTCTCCACCGCGAATGCCGTGGGATGGGAAGAATCCGTGTCTTACGACATCACATCCATAGGCGGGGCGAAGAACGTTCTCTTCGGAGGAGAAGGACTGTTCGTAACCACGTTGACCGGCCCGGGAAAAGTGATAATCCAGTCCATGACTTTGGGCGAACTCGCAAGGTCGCTTATACCGTACCTGCCCACGAACAGATCCTGAGGTGTGAAAAACATGAATGACATGAACAGAGAAAGAACCTGGCCTTCGGCAATACTGCTGGTGCTGCTGACAATAGGCGTCGTAATCCTGATAGCTGTCGGAGTTTACGCTTTGATGCAGCCGGATGTGCTTGAGGCCACAGTCAAACTTATCGCCCTCGTGTTTATCGCGATTGTCGCCATAGCGATAATCGTCTATGCGGTTTTGACGATCATCGCGATACCCATGTACGCCTTTAAGGGAGAATCATACCAAACGAACAAATCGTACGATTTGGAAAAGGTTGAGCCCGTCAAGGAAAAGGAACTCGAAGACGACGAGGACTGAGAAACACCAATGCCGTTCCGTTCATACGGAACGGTAATTTTTCAATTTTTCAACCAATAGGTTAATTGCGTTCCCTCTGTGGGACACGGAATTCTTTTCATCCAAAGGCAATTCCGCAAAGGTTCTTTTTCCGTCATGAGTGAAAATCGGATCGTAGCCGAAACCTTCCGAACCTTCTTCCGATTGGGTGATGAATCCTTCGCAGACTCCTTTTACGATCAGCGTTTCTCCGTTTAAGTCGCATCCCACACAGGTTCTGAATTCCGCTTTCCGGTTTTCCTCGCCTTCCATCAACTTCAGTATTCCTTTGTTTCCGATGGTTTTCTGAACGTAAGCGGACCATACTCCCGGAAATTCTTTGAGGGCGTCTATGAACAAGCCGGTGTCGTCAATGATGAAGTTCGACAGTCCTTCGGATCTCAGAGCTTCCATTCCCTTGAGCACCACTTCTTCCAGGTCCGAAGTCTGTATTTCGTCATAATCCACGGAACAATGTTCGATTTCGATTTCAAGGTCTTTCAGTCCCTCTCTGAATTCTTTCACCTTTCCGGGATTCGATGTGATGATTTTCAGTTTCATGTGTATCTCGCCCTGTTTCTGATTTCTTCGGTTTTTCTCAGAACCTCGTCCGCGTTCACTTTGTGCTTGACGTATTCTTCCAATATCCTTTCGAACCCGTTTTCTATTTCTGAATGGGCGGAGGCGAAGGCTCTCTGGAGAAGACGCAAATCCACGCCCATTTCTTCGGTTCCCGCTTTAAGATTTCCCAAAGACATGTCCGTGACGCAGATTTTACCGTCGGGTCCCAGGATCATATTCGACGTGGTCATATCTCCGTGGGATATTCCCCTGTTGTGCAGATCCGCCAGGATCTTGCCGATGAGCGGACATATCTTCTCCGCAAGGGAAGGATCGGAATCCAGAACATCCTTCACGGTGGAACCTTCGATGAACTCCATGGTTATGCTGTATTCCGTCATGTCCACGTCGTATATCACGGGGGTTCTGACGGTGTCCGAACGGGACTGTCTGATTATGCGCACTTCGTTTCTCGTTCTTACGGACCGTATTCTCTCGTCCAGAACGGGATGCCGGTACTTCTTCGGAACCCTGGTTTTCTTTACCGCTTTTCTGCCGAGGAATTCCGAAACCGTGACCACGGCTTCAGCTCCGACGGCGATGGGCTTATCCATGACCCGCTATGTCTCAGGTTCCCTATATAATTAATAGAACTCAAAGATATACAAAACCCGACATGAGATACGTGATAAGCGGGGACAACCTTCAATTGGCGAACATTACGCTCAGCGAAGGCGAAGTTATGGAAGTCACCGCGGAGTCCGTGGTATACACCGTGGGAAAATTCAACATCGGCGTATCAAAAGGAATCATAGGCGGCATCAAAAAAGCGATTGCCGGGGACAATCTGGAAACCGTCACGTACTGTCCGAAAAAAGGAACCTCCGCTCTCGGAGTCGGAGGAAGCCTTCCCGGAAGAATCATGGACATCGAAATAAAACATATCGATTGGATTGCGCAAAAAAGTTCTTTCCTTGCCATGCAGCCCACGGTCACCGTGAAACAGGAGTTCCAGAAAAAGCTCGGCGAGGCTTTCGGAAACGAATCCTTCACGTTGCTGAGACTCGGCGGGAAAGGAATGGTTTTTCTGTTCGCTTTGGGGGATTTTATAATATTCCCGTTGCAGAGCGGGGACTCCTACGAAGTGTCCGCCGACAGAATCGTGGCCTGGGAATCTTCCGTGAAATACAAAATCGAAACCAAGAAGGAAATGAAAAGCGGATTTTTCGACAAGGATCTGCCTTACGTGACAAAATTCGAAGGGCCCGGAAGAATTGTCATACAGACCATGTCATTACAGAGAGTCCACAGTATGCTTTCGCCTTACATCGGGACGGATGAAGGCAAGTGATTGAGAAACGATTTATAACCCTCATACATTCGAAACAGTGTGAAGCGCATACCTTTGGGGAGCAACGCGGTGGACGAACTTTTGGGCGGCGGGGTGGAATCCGGCAGTCTCACTCTTTTGTACGGAGAAGCGGGAAGCGGGAAAACCAATCTTTGTCTGCAGGCCGCGCGGAACGTGTTGGAAACCGGCAAAAAAGTTGCCCTCATTGATTGCGAAGGACTTTCTTACGAACGCATCAGTCAGATGTTCGGCGACAAAGAAGAGTTGTTGAAAAGTCTCCTGGTGTTTCAGGTTCACAATTTCGAAGAACAGGGCGACAGAGTCGGAAAAGTGGCGAAGATGGCCGAAAGCCGGGGGGAACTCGGACTCATAATCGTGGATTCTCTGACAGTGTTCTACCGTTTGAATTTGGACGACCATCTGACCAGAAACGATTTCATAAGGCAGATCGACGCCTTGACGGAAACCGCGAGGAAAATGGATTTGCCGGTAATAGTCACTTCACAGGTTTATTCCAACATAAACATGGGCGGCATAGAGTTCATCGGAGGGCATGTTCTGAGGCATAACGCGAAGACCATTCTCAGACTCGAACCGAGAGGGAAGGGGGTCCGTTCCGCGGTGATAATGAAGCACAGAAGCCTTCCCGAAGGCAGAAACGCCATGTACAAAATCACGGATACGGGCATAACCGACCTTTGAGTATGTTTTTCGTCATTTTGATTGCGTTTTCCCACGGTTTATATAGTTAAATTTTGTTTACCGCAGTATCACTA
>CAZPQO010000040.1:0-6607 GCA_964588745.1 uncultured Methanomassiliicoccales archaeon
CGCAGATGCGTCCAATCAATTTTAAGATAAAATCCGTAATGCGTTTACACGTTTTTGAAAAAATATGAGGGTGTAAAAGGTTTTCAGGATTCCGTATCATTTTTAAGATCCGATTATGCGCCTCTCCTTATCAGCAATACTGCCGCGATTGCCAATACGATGCCTGCCGCCAATATGATTGCCGCATGCACGGAAGTGAAAACGCCGGTATCTTCTGCGGGAGGCTCAACAGAGATTCCTTCAGCCAGCACGTATTTCGAACAGTGAGTCAGTTCAAAGGACACAGTACCGTTGGTGACTACCAGATTTTCTGCTTTCAGCTCCATTTTTCCGGTCGTTTCGTTATAGAACAGCAGATTCAGAACCGTTCCGTCTTCGTAATCGTCGGATACGCGATAAGTTACCACCGCATTGTTGGGCAGTTCACCGTTTGCGGCAAAGTTCAGCACCAACGGATTCTCCATATCGAGTTCCTTGATTGCGGCGGTTATGGCTTCACTCGGTTCTGTTTTCGAAATTCCCAACTTGAGAACTCCTGCATTTTCTTTGTATTCGCCGTCAAAGGTCCACGTATACCGAACTCCGCCGTCGTCATCCAACACGTTTATGACCAGCGGTTTGTCGAGATTGATGAACATGTCATTGTTCAGCACGGCATCCGTCGCTGAGCTGTTCACGTTAAGAACCGGAATTTCTTCCTGCCCTATGATATCCGCAAACTCCTCTTCAGACGGAATGTCGTCATAAATTATCGGGGCCCATATCGCATAAAGAACCGTGTCTGACGTAACTACATAAGGCTCGGCGATCGGATTTCCGGAAGCCGTCAACGACCATCCGGCAAATGTGTACGTTGCCTTTGATATTCCCTGAGTCGGCAATTCAAGTTCGACACCGTCGGCCACAAACACGTCACTGATGGTTCCGACGCCTCCGTTGGAATCGAAGGTGACGCGATGACCCGTTACCGTAATTTCGCACCATGAAACGGGAGCTCCGAATATTTCGGCGATTATGCCGTATTCGTCTGCAACCGGTTCACGGTAAGCGCATACGTAATACGTTCCCGGCTCCGGGAAGAAGAATGTGTAAACATAGTCTTCACCGACTTTCGTCTCCGTTACAAACAGCTCAGACAATTCTGAAACCGGAGTATTCGTCACTGGATTTGTCGTGTAATAAAAGGACAGATTTTCGAAAGATATTGAAGGCAACCAGTAGATTATCTCCGGGTTTGTGGGCACGGTCAACGAAATCTCTTCATTGACGTCCGCATCAACCTTTATCCTGTCGAAGGTTGTGATTCCGTTTATGAAATAATTGAACAGATTGGCTTCTACATAGCAACCTTCTTCGGCGGTTATGTCTATGTGAACGTCTTCGGTCATAACCCCGTCAAGGAAATAAGTCATATCGAAGAAATCCTTATCGGCGAACACCACGTCCCAGAACTCCGTTACCCATCCGCTTTTGGAAAACATGAACAGAGACGATACTTCGTTTATTCCGAAACAATCCTCATGAGCCGCAACAAAAAGATGAGTTAGCATGGCTCCTTCTCTGACCGTGTCGCAAAGTGCCTTACTGTACCCGTAAGGCTCCAGATCGAACCCGTTCTTGTTGAACGTGACCGTATACGGAGATGCGAACACCATGGAATCATAAGATATGGAGAATCTCATGGACATCATTTCCGCAGGATTTTCTTCATACTCCGGACTTACGGTTATGTCGCAGGTTACGTTTGTGAACTCTTCCGACCATCCGGTGAAGATATAGTCATGGGTTCTGGATCTTTTCTCGGGAGTTTCGTCCGGCGCAGATGCGCTGTTGCCGGACAGCACCGTTTCGGTGTGATACACAGAACCGTAACCGTCAAGGAAAGTCACCATGAACGTAGGTATTACTTCTTCCACAACGGCACTGTACGTGCAGTTCTCAGTCACTTCGGTTATCGCGGGAGACCAATCGGTTATTATGTACTCTTTACCTGTATCGGCAATCCATACCGTTTCGCCCTTGTATTCGGGAATCAGACCTTCACTGTAGCATTCGTCAGTTTCTACTCCCTCGACGGACCACGTGACTTCGTAAACAGTCATTGAAGCGGTTGCCGTTAACGGGGACACTCCGACGGGCTGACATATAGCCACTACTTCATAATCGCCGGGATTGAGGTCCTTTTTCAGAATATATACCGAGAAAGATCCGTCGTTTTCCGAAATGCACATTCCGGATACAATTTTGGTCGTACCGGACATTACCTGAATTTCAACATTGGTGTTCCCATAGTAATTTCCAAAAGTTCCGGCGATGTTGAAGAGTTCATTGACGTAGTCTGTTTTCGACAACGTGGCTTCGATGGTAACAAACACTGTGCATTCTGCTTCCAGATTGCCCAGAGTGGCTTTTATTTTGACCTCGCCTTCAGATATTGCCGTAATGTTGCCGTCATCATCCACCGAAACTTTTGACGGATCCGTGGACGACCATGTTATGGGATAGTGGACCGTCGCAGGAGTTGTTTCGACCTCCAATTTAAATGAATTTCCAACGACTAGCAATTTTTCCGATTCGTTCAGACTGATTGACTCCGTCTCGAAGATTTCCATCTGTGCCGATATCGTCACAGAAGGCATTCCGATGAGAATTGCCGTCGCCTTTACATCGTATATCCCGGCCTCCATCCCTTCTTTCTTTATGGACACTGAGAAAAATCCGTTATAGCCGGTCTCACATATACCCGAAACCACAGTCGTGGTGCCGGACAGAACCTTTACTTCCGTAAAGGAATCCGCATAGCCGATTTCGAAATATCCCGACACATTGATTATACCGTCGAAGTAGCTCGTATCGGTGATTCTTGATGTGTCTTCATCGGCGTTTGCGGTGGGTATCGCCATCACAAACACCGACAATAGCATCGCGATGAGTGTCAATATGGCGATTTTCTTATTATTCAAGTTATCACTTCCTTTGATGATTTTTACATACTCACTTGATTGTCACTTTGCGTCACAATAGACCTTTTTGAAAATTTTTCCGGACAGGGCAACCGTAAGGGTGCCCTGTCCGGATTCATAATTGTGCGACGCTCAGAATGGGATATTCACCCCCTGCATTGTGCTTCCGTATGCTATGGAGCTTCCGTCGGGATTGGGCATGCCTTCGTAGATGAGGGCGTACACATTGACGGGCGTATCCGCATAGGAGAATTCCAATACTGCCGAACCCACACCGCGGTTAAGGACGATATCGCTGTACACATGCATGAATGCATGATCGGAGTATTCGACCCAAACACAGATTACGGGATTGTCTATATGCACGAAATTCTTGCCGCCCAGACCGACATTGACCTCGACAGCCAGTTGTTCGCCGTCAAGATCGAGTCCGAGTGATATGCGGTATTCCCGTTCATCGGTACTTACCTCGTAAACGGGGAACAGTATAACATCGGTCGTGATTTTGGTATATGGAGTCATGTGCGCGGTTGCCAAGGGATTGTCGGACCAGCCTTTGAACACGTATCCGAACATGCCCATCCTTACGTTGTTGGGCGAACCGGCAAAACTGAAGTTGCCCGCACTGTTCTGCGTAACGTCGATTATCTTCTCACCGGTGCTTGACACATACGTCACAATCAACGGCCTGTTGAATACTTTGTATTCCGGAGCAGTGCCGTTGACATAGCTGTTGGATTCAAAGAACCTGTTCGTAAAGCTCATGCTGCCCATGTTGGTCGCTGTTCTTTGCGTACCCGCCTTGTTGATTCCTTCGGTGCCTGTATTCTCGAGGAAATAACAGGTTTGAATCACACAGTCGGAACAAATGTACGCAGACTTTGAAACATCGGAGCAGGTTAGCAATCCGGTCGTATAACACCCTTCCACGATTGCGGCATTTATTGCGATTCCGGATACAACAGTACCGGTAATCTTGCCCAGATTGTAGGATGCATAGACATAGGTCTTGCCGTCATATGCGGCACTGCTCAATCTGCCCATTATTCCTGCGGCATTTACGCCGGTAATGTCTCCCTTGTTGGTGCTGTAGGATATTTCAGAAATATACCCTCCGCCGCATATACCGCCCGCATTCTCGCCTTCAACGGTTCCTTCGAACGTGCATCCGTGTATCTTACTGTTCACGGACAATCCGACGATGCCGCCCGCCCTCTTGTCAGAGAAAATGGTGGCATAGGACGTACAGTTCTTTACTTCGGAATTGGTGATGCTTGAAACTATGCCTCCGGCAAAGTTTTTGCTGAGCATGATTCCGTCCGTGGACAGGTTTGCTATAACCGTGCCGTTGTTGGCCACCGAAAACAATCCTGCATAATTGCTGCTGGAATCGTTGTACACTCCCGAAACCATGTGACCGTTTCCGTTGAAATTAACCCCGTTGCCCAAATCGATCGGCGCCCACGGCTTATAATTCAGGTTAATGTCCTGACACAACAGAATGTTGGTACCCTTGGCAGGCTTGTTCGCGGAGAACCATGCCAATTCGGAAGGTTTGTAAACAAGATAGTATCCGTTCCACGTTACGGGTTTTTCTCTTGCGATGCCGTCCCAATACGGTCCGGAAGACTGAGCTCCCATGTCAACGGCTATAGTTTGTGCACCGGCCTCCTTGTTTACCGAGAAGGAGCCGGTCTGCATGACATAACCGTCGGCAGTAACGGCGTAATCGTATACTCCGTAAGATAGTTCGTACACTCCGCCCTCGGAGTTGATGACTTTGCCATTATCGGTCAGCACAACTTCGGCACCGTCTACCGATATGTCGAAAGACACATCGAAGAATACTGCATCGGAAATTCCCTCAATGACTATTTCCGGCAATACGCCGAAATATGCATTGCGGGTCAGCGCGGTGAAGTTGGGCGGGAGTCCGATATAAGGATCCAAACTCCTGTGGTTTCCGAATTCGTCACCGAAACCGCCCTGGTTGATAATTCCTCTGTTCAACACAAACGTTTCTTTATCCCAATCCTCGGGAATTGTTACGCTGAATGTGTTCATACCCGCAAACCCGTAGTTTCCGAATCCTGTGTACGGTTTGCCTATGGTTCCGGTTTCGGATTCGTACATCAGCGTGCAACCCATGTTGTAGATTGCTGACATCTTTAATGCGGGCTGGTAGAGATTGCCGATGGTAATTTTGACCTCGTCACCGTATTTTATCGGTATATCAGGTCCTGCGGCATTCTCTATGGTGTAGGTTATGGGTTTTGCTGTCATTAACTGATATTTCGTTTGACCTCCGTTGGTTATGGAGACTATATTCCGTCCCTCGGTCAACGTTACGGTAAATGTACCGTCTCCGTTGTCCTTCACGGTTCCGTTCGTGAATCCCGTTACGATCTGTTCCCCTATAATGGGATTCAGAACTGAAACGGTGCTGCCGTTTGCGGGCCTGAAAGTATACTTGAATCCGCCGGTGTCTTCAACATAATAGAACACATCCAATTCGGAATCCACATAAACTCCTGCGAGTTTGTTGGATCTTGCATTATAGGATTCGTTTACTTTCATTCCCGTTTCAAAATCAGGCCTGTCATTACCGACGGTAACGACAAACACTCCCGTGTTTTCAGGCCATAGAGCACTGAAGAATGAAGCGGGGGTGTTGCCTGACGGACCAAGAGTTATTCCGTCATAGGTCACGAGCACGATTGCGGTTCCTTCTGAATCCGCTGTGACTACGTAATGGCCTATGGCCGGATCAAAGTTTATCGATACGTTTTTACTGATGTTTCCATTCAAATCGATAACCGTGAAATGTTTATCCGGTTCGAAGAAATAATTCGCGGTCACTCCGTGTTGAGCTTGGAACACTTTTGTTGCAATCAGTATGTGCTCATCGCCTACATCCATCAGGAGGTGTCCCTCCGCATTTATGTTCAAAAGTATATCCGCAACACCGAAGCTGGACTGGTTGCCTGATAAATCCCTTACAATCGTCTCTTTGCTGATGTCGGATCCGTAATGTAAATTCTCCAGAGAGATTACCAGATCCATATCGGCCTCGGTCATTCTGAAGTTGGTCGCGTATGTGACGTAATCGTCACCGCTTACTCTGTAGTTGTACTCAGTGCCTCCGGCAAGACGGAATGTGTAGGTCGAAGTGAATCTCTTTTCATCCACGACAGGAGATCCTTCAGGACTGAATTCCAAAAAGGGTATGTAGTGGTTGAACTTGAAACCGACAGACACATCGGCATCCTTCGGAACAGTTACGTTAAAATCGTAACCGAGATTGATTTTGATGTTCACAGACACGTTTCCGGTGTTGGTGTTGCTGCCCATACTGGGCATGTAGCCTTCAGCAGTTCTTGCCACAGAGGGAACAAGTTTGTAGAATACAGTGGCACCATAGGGAACGATTACCCTGGCGGCATCATTGCCGTCTATATCGCCCAAGGGTAACGGCGTACGGTCACCGAAGGTCACTTCGACGTTATAGTCCGTACCGTTTTTCCAGCCTGCGTTGTTAGACTTCATAGTGCCGGCGACGACATTCAGTTCTCTGTTGCCTTCTCCGAGTTCAACTTCCAATTCTCCAAAAGACATTATGCGCTCGCTGTTTTTGGGATCGGGGC
>CAZPQO010000041.1:0-6598 GCA_964588745.1 uncultured Methanomassiliicoccales archaeon
TCATCGCCCTCAACGAGGACCCCACCTGGTTCTCGGTCCCGCATATACAGGTTTACTCTGAGTAAGAAAATTATGGCGAATAATATAAAAATCGGAATTACGGGTCTTCCCGGTGCGGGCAAGACCTATGTTCTTCAGAAAGTTATTGAAATGTTGGAAGAAAGCGGTCTTACCATAGGCGGAATGATCAACGACCCTATAATGGAAGGCAGGCACAAAACCGGCTGTTCAGTCAGAGATCTCATTACCGGAGATTCGGAAATATTCGCCAGTACCGATATAGAAAGTCGGGTAGTAGTTGAAAAAATGGGCATTGACGTCGAAGCTTTGGAAAAAGTAGGCGTGACCGCGATCAAACGTGCCGGCGAAGAATGCGACATCGTGGCCATCGACGAGGTAGGCCGTATGGAGGTCGAAAGCAATGCCTTCATCGAAGCGGTGAAAGAGGCTTTGGAACTCGGCAAACCCATGATTATAACCATTCACAAAAAATCCAGAAACCCCCTTTTGCAAGATATTCGGAGGCGTGATGACATGCGCATTCTCGAAGTCACGCCCACAAACCGCAACTTACTGCCTTACAAAATCATTCGCCTTATGAACGGTGAACTGGACTGATGAAACGGCACATCGTTATTCAGGAAGGAGAAACTCTCCTGTCAGTACCCGCGGAACATTCTTCCGGCGGTCCGGGAAAAAAAGGTTCCGAAGTTTTCTTCAACGAACAAATGGCGTTCAACAGAGACGTCAGCGTTATGCTCCTGCGTGCAATCGGTGAAGACCTGACTGTTGCGGATGCCATGACCGCCACCGGCGCCAGAGCCGCGAGAATCGCCAACGAAGTCCCCGGTACCGAAGTCGTTGCCAACGACATCGATCCGAATTCGATGGATTACATCAAAAGAAACATTGAGCTTAACAGACTCGCAAACTGCGTTCCTTCGAACATGAATCTCCATATCCTTTTCACGGAAAACACTTACGGATACGTTGACTTGGATCCCTTCGGCTCTCCCGTTCCTTTCCTTCAATCTGCCATACGGGGATGTCGCAAAAAAGGAATACTGGCTATTACCGCTACGGATGCCGCTCCTTTGGCCGGAGCTCAAACTATAAAGTGCCGGAGACGCTACCAATCCGAACCTATCAGAGGATATATGTGCCATGAAGGCGGACTGAGAATTCTGATGAGCACGGTTGCAAGGGAACTTGCAAAATTCGACAGAGGCATGAAACCCCTGCTCTCCTTTGCGGCCGATCATTATTACCGCACCTATGTGCGCGTGACCGAAGGCGCAGTAGCCGCGGACGACAGCCTCTCCCTATTGGGATATATGGGATATGACAATGAAACTTTGGAAAGATCCTCTTCGGTTTTGCCTGACGACAACCATCGCAAAGGACCCTTTTGGCTGGGGCCTCTTCACGATTCAGAACTTCTTAAAAAGATGTCTTCCGAAGGAATGTCCGAATTGAAAAGACGCGATAAAATGCTGAAAATCTGGAGAGAGGAACTTGACACGGAGGTCTTCGTTTACGACATGAACGAATTGTCCTCCCATCTGAAATTGTCCCCTCCGCGCATGGACAACATGCTTGAAGCGCTGAACAATCACGGAAAGGCCTCCAGAACCCACGTATCTCCTACATCCTTCAAAACCGACCTGTCTCTCGAAGACATATTCGATGTCTACCGAGAGGTTACGCCCGACAACCGATTATAAGGTATTTTTATAGCGGAACGTTCTTCGGAGATTCGGTGAGCAATTGCCGGGTCTTATAATCATAGGCGCACAATGGGGCGACGAAGGAAAAGGAAAAATAGCCGATTATCTGGGTGAAAACGCTGATTTTATTGTCAGGTTCCAAGGCGGAAACAACGCCGGACACACAATTATCATCGACGGCGTCAAATTCAAACTTCAAACACTCCCATCGGGCATCCTCAGACCCGAGAAAACGGCCGTGATAGCCAACGGCGTCGTAATCAACATGGAAGAACTGTCCGGGGAAATCGAAAGAGTTCTCGAAGGCGGTGCATCCATCGAAGGATTAAAAATCTCCGACAGGGCCCACATGATTATCAATTACCATCAGAGATTGGACGGTGCCGAGGAAAAATACCGCGGCAATACTCCTGTGGGAACCACCAAAAAAGGAATCGGCCCCACATATCAGGATAAGATTTCCAGAATAGGTTTCCGTGTTGGAGATTTGTTCGAAGAAGACCTTCTGAAAGAAAAAATCAAATTCGTAACTTCTTACAAAAAAGACCTTTTGAACATGATGGGCGTCGGCGAAGGGGATGTTTTCGACGAGCCTCTTTTCGACAAGATGATGGGATGGCGGGACATGATCGGCAAGTATGTCTGCGACACCTCCGATTTGATCAACAATGCCTTGGACGACGGTGAAATGGTTCTGTTCGAGGGCGCACAGGGCGCCATGCTCGATATCGATCACGGAACCTACCCTTACGTGACTTCCTCTTCAACCTGCGCCGGAGGCGCCTGTGCGGGAGCCGGTGTGCCCCCGAGTGCAATAAATCATGTTGTCGGCTGTCTGAAGGCGTACACCACCCGTGTCGGCGAAGGCCCCATGGTTTCCGCTCTGGAAGGAGAAGAAGGAATAAAACTTCAGGTTCTCGGCGGAGAAGTCGGTACCGTTACGGGAAGAGACCGCAGATGCGGTTGGTTGGATTTGGTACAGGTGAGACATTCTTCGAGATTGTGCGGATTCACATCCATCGCCCTTACCAAAATTGATGTTCTTTGCGGATACGAAGAGATCAACGTCTGCGTCGGATACGAAATCGACGGTGAAGTCGTAACCAAATTCCCCTCTTCCATTTCCAAACTCAACAGAGCGGAACCCGTGTACAAAACAATGAAGGGTTGGAGTCACTGGGACAACGCCGACGAAATGGTCAAAAGGGGCTATGATGCACTGCCAAAGGAAGCCAGAGAATACATTGAATTCATCGAGAAAGAGCTCAATGTGCCCATAGACATTGTAAGTATCGGGCCGGGGCGGGAAGACACGATTGTCCGCCGCAACCCCTGGCTCGGTTGAAGTTTAAAAATTCCGTTTCAGATCGGATAAAGGAATGTCGCAACGGTAATCAGCACTACTGCCGCGATTATCGATAAGGCAATGATGTTGTTGTTGCGCTTTCTTTTCTTTTCTGCCATGTCAGTGTTACTCATTTGTTCACCTTTTTTCCTTTCGGATTATTGTCTTGGGTATATCTCCGCTTATTTTAACTGTGTCGATTACTCATCGATTCTTGCCTTTACGAACAGAGACCTGTCCGCATCCAAAGGCAATGTGGCATCATAACCGATTTTCCAGGTAGTTTTGCCTGCGCTGTGATCCAAAGAAGAGCCTGCGGATCCGGGGATTTTTATGATGTCGTCGCCCTGCATTCTTGTAGCAACCGCCCATTCCACTTCTTTGTCGTCGTTTATGTCTATGTCGTCATCCACGACGATTACCTGTTTCATCGAAGAATGTCCCGTGAAGGCGGCCATGATGGCGTTCACTCCGTCACCTTCTTTGTTCTTTGAAATGGAAACCACGCCGTTGAACCAACAACAGCCGCCTTCGGTAAGACGGACTGCTTTCACTCTGGGCACGGCCTGTCTGACGGTTTTGAAAATCATAGGTTCCCTGGGAAGCCCCATCAACAGATAATGCTCCCATCCTCCGGGCAACAACAAATGGAATATAGGATCGTCGCAGGTCCACATCCTATCAATTTTGATTATGGGTTCCTGTCTTACCGCATCATAAGTTCCCGATATGTCAACGAAAGGACCTTCGGCTGTTTTTTCCAAAGTCAGTCTTCCTTCGAAGACGTAATCGGTGTCGGCGGGCACAAGGAGACCGTTGTCGCATCTTCCCATCTCCAAAGGAGGCTTTCCGGCGGCTTTCCTCAGTGCGGAAGCAATCTCCATCTCGTCCTGACCGTAATCGGTTGAGGTTGCGGCCGCAAGAAGAACTTCGATGGGGGCTCCGACACAGATTGCGATGTTCAGTTCTTCGCCCTTCTTCCTTGCTTCGTTGTACATTGTGTACAGGTGTCTCGGAACAAGTCTTACCGCAATAGTATCAGAGTCGACAATCATCATTCTGTGAAATGATACGTTCCTGATGCCGTTGGATTCGGCAACGATGACTCCGGAGGAAATGTATCTTCCTCCGTCTTTGGGAAAATATCTGGGTATCGGCAATTTAAGCAAATCGACTTCGGGATTGTATTTTCGGAATTTCGGATTTTTGATTTCACTGCATTCCGACGGAGCGCTCACGGCGAATGAAATCACATCGATGAGTTCTGTGGGAGACACTCCCAGACCCGTGGCTATTTTCTCTCTGGTGGAGAATACGTTGCCGGCGGCTTTGCATCCGTTGTGGTCCGTGAAATAGAATGTTTTTTCCTGATTACCGTTGAGGATTTTGGTGGTCTCGCTTGTATCGGGATTGATGTATTCGGATATAATCTCGAAATCTCCCGCAAGTGAATCCTTTATTGTCATGAACTGCGGATGGTATCAAAGGTATTTATTTGAACTCAATCCGTCGCGGTCAACGATTTATATAAGCATCCGAATCAGAAGAACAATGAACGACGACGGCCTAAAACAGGAAATCAGAAAATTCGCATTGCAGAATGCTATATTCTTCAAAGGAAAGGCGAATCCCAAAGCTGTCATCGGAAAGATTCTGAGCGGTTTTCCGGAGTACAGATCCAAATCCGGAGAAGTCGGTGCACTGGTCAACGAAATCGTCAACGAAATCAACGGAATGAGTCTTGACAAACAGACGGAAGAGCTGGAAAAGGAAGATCCCACTCTTCTCGTCAAAGAGAAAAAGGAAAGGACTTATGAGTTGCCGGAATTGGAAAATGCCGAAAAAGGAGTGGTTATGCGCATTGCGCCCGGTCCTTCCGGTCCGTTGCACATCGGCCACACCCGCGTTGCGGTTCTCAACGACGAATATGTCAAAAGATACGGCGGCAAACTTGTTCTCAGAATCGAAGACACCAACCCCGAGAAGATAGATTCCGAAGCTTACGGAATGATTTCCGAAGATTTGAAATGGCTTGGCGTCAAAATAGATGAAACATATATTCAATCCGACCGTTTTGAAATTTATTTCGAACATGTGGATAAACTGATTGAAATGGGCAAGGTTTACGTCTGCACCTGCGACGGAGACACTTGGAGAGGACTGAAGGAAGAATGCAAAGCCTGTCCCTGCAGAGAGCTTCCCGCCGAAGAACAGGCGGAAAGATTCGATAAGATGATGGACGGAGGTTTCAAAGAAGGTGAAGCCGTTGCCGTCGTGAAAACGGATTTGGAACATCCCAACCCTGCAATCAGGGACTTCGTCGCTCTGAGAATCGTGGAACATTCCCACCCTTTGACCGGAGATAAGTACCGTGTGTATCCCATGATGAACTTCTCCGTCGCCATTGACGATCACCTTATGGGCATGACTCACGTCATCAGAGGAAAGGATCACCTGAACAACACTCACAGACAGGCTTACATTTTTGATTACTTCGGATGGAATAAACCCGTCTACTACCACTACGGACTTGTCAACATTCCCGACACGGTGCTGAAAACTTCCGTCATCAGGGAATGTATCCGGAACGGAGAATATTCCGGATGGGACGATGTCAGGACCGGAACCGTCAGGGCTCTTGAACTCAGAGGAATAAGACCCGAGGCTCTGAGGCGCTATTGGGTCGAAGCGGGAATGAAGGCTGTGGACATTCAATTCTCCTGGGACAATCTGTACGGGATGAACCGGGACATAATCGACGATGTGTCGAACAGATACTTCTTCGTCCAAGACCCGGTGAGATACGATATATCGGGAGAGGATGAAATCAAAGGTTCGGCTCCCATGCACCCCGATCATCCCGAAAGAGGAGATCGGGAGTACCTTATCTGCGGAAGCAACACCATATTCGTTTCTTCCGAAGATTCCAAAAATTTCTGCGACAAAGGAATGATCAGACTGAAGGATCTCTGCAACATCAAGTACGGGACACCTGCGATATATGACGGCAACGACCTTTCGATTCTCCGACAGGGTGTGCACGCGGTTCAATGGGTCTGCAGGAACAGTGTGAAAACGACTGTGCTGATGCCGGACGGTTCTGTCGTCGAAGGTCTTGCGGAGAACGCGGTTCTTGACGAAAAGAACGATATAGTTCAATTCGAAAGATTCGGTTTCGTCAGATTGCTGGAAAGAACTCCCGATTTGGTCAAAGCAGTCTACTCTCACCGCTGATTATTTGCAAAGTATTCACGAACCCGTAAAGCCTCATCCTTTTTGTGATTCTGATATATACGGTATATCAGAATACCGTAAGCATCAGATGGGCCATTGCCCCTATCGCGATGGCCGTACCTATGGAGAACACCGCTATGGCAATTGTTTCCTTCCATCCGAGTTCCTGCCAAATGACGGCCATGGTGGCCAAACAGGGCATGTATATAGCCATGACCAAACCGAACACGAAGAACTGTTCCGGTGACAGCATATCGCCGAGACCCGACTCGGAAACCGACAGTGCGGCGGC
>CAZPQO010000042.1:0-6427 GCA_964588745.1 uncultured Methanomassiliicoccales archaeon
TTTATCTTACTTACAAATTCAAAGGGATTCAGTTCACAAGATTCTTTGAATCGATGAAACTCTCGTTCAAAGGAACCGAGAGTACAAGTGAAAAATCGGTTTCGTCTCTGGAAGCTTTCTGGGTAGGAGTGGGGGCCCGTATAGGAATAGGCAAAATCGCAGGAGTCGCCATGGCGATTATCCTCGGCGGCGCCGGTGCGATGTTCTGGATTTGGGTATTCGCCCTGATAAGTTGTGCCAGCTGTTTCGCCGAATGTACTTTGGGGCAGATATTCAAAGATAAAAAATCGGACGGTCTGTTCCACGGAGGTCCCGCATATTACATCAGGGACGGACTGAAGAGTCCGAAATTCGCGGCATTGGTCGCCATTCTGATAATACTGACTTATTCCGTAGGTTTCATCGGAATACAGGCCTCCAGCGCCACCGCCTCCCTCGTTGACACCTTTGATGCGGAGAAATACCGGATGATTTTCGCCGTCGCGTTGGCGGGAACCGCCGGATTGATGATGATCCGCGGAATCAAAGGTGTGGCCAAATCTTTGGCCAAACTTGTTCCGATCGTGTCCGTGGTATGGTTTTTCATGGTAATCGTCACGGTGATCTTCAACTGGAGATACATTGACGATGCGATTGTCATGATGATCAAGGGCGCCTTCGGATTGGACAGCTTTTTGGGAGGGACTTTTGCAGCCGCTTTGATGTGGGGCATGAAAAGAAGCGTGTTTTCCAACACCGCCGGAATAGGAGCGATTCCCAACGTGTCCTCGGCGGCCGATGTGCATCACCCTGTGGAACAGGGACTTTCACAGTCTTTCGGAGTAATTTTGGATACGGTTATCTGCACCGGAACCGCGTTGATTATCCTCACCAGTTCCGAACTCGGTTCGTTTTTGAACATCGGAAACGGAATCGAACTGGTTTCCGCCGCGATGACCGCCGGTCCTTTCGGAGCTTATGCGGCGTATCTTCTGACGGGAATCATCCTGATTTTCGTAATAATCAGCATAGTGAGTTCATATTCGATCTGCGAAGTCAATCTGATGTTCCTTTCCGAAAGGCCCCTGTATTCGGCCTTGCTCAAAATCGGAATCGTGCTTTCCATATTCGTATCGTCGATAATACCTGCGGATATCGTTTGGAGCCTGTCGGATATCCTTATGGCGGCGTTGGGAATCGCAAACATGGCCGCGGTTCTTATGCTGACCGATTACGTCATGGAAGCCCTGAGAGATTACAACCGCCAGAGAGCCGCGAAGAAAGTACCCGTATTCAACAGAAGCAGGATTTCTTTGGATGCCTCCGGAATCTCCGTTTGGGGAGAACGTACCGACGTGGAAGTCAAAGCGGAAGTCAGAGCCGAAGCCGACGCGTGACGGTCAGAGAAGAACCATATTCTCTCTGTCGACGATGTCCGTGGCACGGTCACAACCCATTATTTCGTTGATTTCCGAAGTCCTGAGACCTATGATCGAAATCACGTCTTCCGAGTTGTAATTGGTAATGCCGTGTGCGATTATTTTCCCGTCGTGTTCGATCCGGACTATGTCTCCGCGGTCGAATTTGCCGGACACGCCCGTAACGCCCACCGGGAGCAAAGAACGGTGTTTGCCCAAAGCCTTCGCGGCTCCCCCGTCGACAGTTATCAGTCCTCTGGGACTGGCAACTTTCAACCAACGTCTTTTCTTGGGGATTTCGGAATCGGATATAAACGCCGTACCGACGTCCTTGCCCGAAACTACGTCCGTGATCACGTCTTTCCTCAATCCCGACGCTATGACCATTATGCATCCCGCATCGGCGCAGATGCGGGCGGCTTCAAGTTTGGTTTTCATTCCGCCGACGCCCACCCGGGTGGTGGGGTCTCCCGCCATATGAATGACGTCATCGATGGAATCGACGGTACTCATCAGCTTTGCGTCGGAGTATATTTTCGGATTTTTATCGTACATTCCTTCGACATCGGAGAGAATTATCAGTAAATCAGATTCCGTGTTGCTGGCAATTACCGCGGACAGCTTGTCGTTGTCACCGAACATCGCATCGATTTCTTTGGTGCATATCGCATCGTTTTCGTTGAAAATGGGGACGACATCGTTGTCCAGCAGAGTTTCGATCGTGTTGTCCAAATTGTTTGCGGTTTCCCTGACGGAGTAGGCGTCCATGGTCAGAAGAATCTGAGCTCCCAACAAACCGTACTTTTCAAAAGCGGTGTTCCACCTGTGCATCAGTACCGACTGACCGACGGAAGCGGCCGCCTGACGCGTGGGGATGTCTTTGGGGTGGGCTTCTATGCCCATGACATCCAATCCCAATCCTATCGCGCCCGAAGACACCAAAAGGACTTCCACGCCCCGATCTTTCAAAACCTTGACCTGACGCGCGGTATCCTCGAGGAACTCCATGGATTCCTCGGGAGAGTTTCTCGTTATGGATGAAGTGCCTACTTTGACGACTATGCGTCTGAGATCTTTCATCAGGGATTTTCTGTCGCTCAAAGCGGACACTCCCTTTCCACGTGTTTATGTGTAAACTTCCTGTCCCCGGAAGCGTAATCCTTGACTTCCTGACCTTCTCCGATTAAGATGTACTTGTAAATCATCAGGCCTTCCATTCCCACGGGACCTCTGGAATGTATCTTTCCCGTGCTGATTCCCACTTCCGCCCCTTTGCCGAATCTGTATCCGTCGGCAAATCTGGTGGAAGCGTTTACGAACACGTCCGCCGCATCGACCATTTTCACGAAATACGTCATGTTTTCTTTGTCTTCGGTGATTATCGCATCGGTGTGACCGGATCCGTATCTTCCGATGAATTCCGTGGCTTCTTCGACGGAATCCACTGTTTTGATTGCGATTATCGGTTCGTTGTATTCCTCCGCCCATTCGTTTTCCGAAGCGGGAATTATGTCGCCGATACCTTTGATTTTCACGACTCTTTCGTCACCGCGGATTTCTACGTTGTTGTCTCTGAAGAGTTTGCACATGTTCGGCAGGAACTTTTCCGCCACGGAAACGTGAACCAACAGATTCTCCACCGCATTGCAGGCGGCCGGGTATTGTATCTTGGAATCGAGAACCACAGAGCAGGCTTTTTTCAAATCCGCAAATTCGTCCACGTATATGTTGCACAGTCCTTCGGAGTGTCCCATGACGGGAATTCTTGTGTTGTCTTCGATGTATTTTACGAAGTTGTTGGAACCTCTGGGTATCAACAGATCGATGTATTCGTCCATGCCGAGAATGTTGCTGATGTCCTCATGGGTTTCCATCAGAACGAAGGCTTCTTTCGGCACGCCTGCGGAACCTGCGGCTTCGGATAAAATTTCGAACAGTGCCCGATTGGAATTAAAAGCTTCGGAACCTCCTTTAAAAGCCACCGCATTGCCGCTCTTGATGCAAAGAGACATGATCTGAGGCAACACGTCGGGACGGGATTCGAATATCACTCCGAGAAGGCCGATGGGACTTCTGACCTGGTATAACGTGAGCCCGTCGTCCAATTCTATCGTGGACATCGTCTCTCCGACGGGATCGTCGAAGGATTCCACATCCTTTATTCCGACAATCATTCCCGTAATTTTTCCGTCATTCACGTGAAGCCGGTCCACCATGGATTTTGTGAGTTTGCCCTGTTCCATCAGTTTCTCGGCTTTGGCCATGTCTTCCGCGTTGGCCTTAAGAATCCGTTCCCTGTTTTTGTCGAGAGCTTCCGCCATGGCTCTCAGCGCTTCATTCTTTACTTTGGCGTCCAGAGAGGAAAGTCTGACCGCGGCTTTTTCGGCGTTGATAATCTGTTCGGTGATATCCTTAGGCATAATATTCCCTGTATGGCCGTCAACCGTATTATTATATGACACAGAACGGCAAACAGGTCATTGGAATAGGAAATTTAAAAATATGCGGATGGGATTGTCTCGCTGAGCCGAGGTAATCTAGTCCGGTAAGGTGGCGGTCTCGAAAACCGCTGGCCGCGAGGCCTCGGGAGTTCGAATCTCTCCCTCGGCGCCATACTCATCCTTTTACGTTCTTTCGCGTGCAACGGAAAGAAACAAGAGTAAAATTTTAAGGCGTTTACTTGAACCTGTCTCTGAAGGACTGCCGGGTCTTTTTGGGTCCGGCTTCTTCGTCGAGTTTTGTGAGCAGTTCCGTTTCCAACTTGGAGACTTTCTTGGGAACTTCCAGTTTTACCCGGACCATCAAATCTCCTCTGGAAGAAGAATTCATGGAACGGGGCATTCCCTTTCCGCTGATTCTCAGCACGGATCCGACCTGAGTCCCCTTGGGGATTTTGAGAATAACTTTCTCTCCTTCGAGGGTTCTGACTTCCTCTTCCCCTCCCAGTACCAGTTTGGGATATGTGGTGGTTATGCCGGTCCAAAGATTCGGACCGTCCCGCTCGAAAACGTCATCCGGAGATATGTGAACGATTACGTACAAATCCCCTGACGGACCTCCGTCGGGACTTGCGTTGCCCAAACCCCTCAGGGTGAGGGAAGAACCGTCGTTCACCCCCTTGGGAATTTTTACGTCGACTTTGGTCACCTTGCGGATGTTGCCTGCACCGTTGCATTCGGAACATTTCTCTTCGAAGGATTTTCCCGTTCCTCTGCATTCTGAACAGTCGGACACGGACATCATGTTTCCGAACATGGTCTGCCTTACCGTGCGGGTCTGTCCCGAACCGTTGCACACGGTGCAGGTCACGGTCTTTCCGTCTTTGGCTCCGGTGCCGCCGCATTTCTCGCATTTTACGGTGTGGGGAACCTCAACCTTTTTGGTTTTGCCCTGAAGAGCTTCCAGCAAAGAGATTTCAACGTCCATCCTGAGAGAGGCTCCCTGTTGGGGGCCTCTTCTGGATGAACGGCGGCCTCCGCCGAATCCGCCGAAGATGTCTCCGAATATGTCTCCGAAGATATCGCTGATGTCTTCCGCGTGGGTAAAGTCGTCCCATGAGAACCCGCCTCCGGAGAAGTGCTGGTTCACGGCATCGCTGCCGTACCTGTCGTAAGTCTCCTTCTTCTGCGGGTCTGAAAGAACCTCGTACGCTTCCGAGATCTCCTTGAACTTGGCTTCGGCAACCTCTTTGGGCTCCGAAGACACGTCAGGGTGATACTTTTTGGCGAGATTGCGGTAAGCTTTTTTGACTTCATCTTGGGATGAGTCTTTGCTCACGCCGAGGATTTCATAGTAGTCTTTACCCATTTGTGAATCCCAACTCAGTTCTCTTCGTCATCGACTATGGTGTAATCCGCATCGATGACGTCTTCGTTGACATCCTCTTGAGCCTTTTGCTCCCCGCCGGCGTTGGCCTGTTCCGCGGAAGCTTCCTGGTATATCCTGGTGGAAATGGGTTCCATGGCTTTCATGAGGTCGTCCATCTTCTTCTTTATCTGCTCGATGTCGTCGGTCTTGTTGGCTTCCTCAAGGTCGGTGATTGCCGCTTCGACGGCGGTTCTCTCTTCCTGGGATACCTTCTCTCCGAGTTCTTCAAGGCTCTTGCGAACCATGTGCACAGTGGATTCGGCCTGGTTGTGGGTCTCTATGACTTCAACCTTTTTCTTGTCCGCGTCGGCGAACTGTTCGGCTTCCTTGACCATGCGTTCGATCTCTTCGTCGCTGAGCTTGCTGGAAGATGCGATTGTGATCTTCTGCTCCTTTCCGGTTCCGGTGTCCTTTGCGGTTACGGTGACGATTCCGTTTGCGTCTATGTCGAAGGTGACTTCGATCTGAGGCAGTCCGCGGGGGGCCGGGGGTATTCCGTCAAGTATGAAACGGCCGAGGGACGTGTTGTCCGTGGCCATCTTCCTTTCGCCCTGCACAACGTTGATTTCAACCGAGGGCTGATTGTCCGCCGCCGTGGAGAATATCTGAGATTTCTTGGTGGGGATGGTCGTGTTCCTCTCGATGAGAGGGGTTGCGACTCCGCCGAGAGTCTCGATACCCAGAGTGAGGGGCGTAACATCCAACAGAAGAACGTCCTTCACGTCTCCGGAAAGAACCGCTCCCTGAATCGCCGCACCCATGGACACGCATTCCATGGGATCGATTCCGCGCTGAATCTTGGGCCCCACGACGCTTTCCACGTAGTTCTGGACTGCGGGCATTCTGGTCGGACCTCCGACCATGATGATCTTGTCAATCTGATCCATGGACAGTTTTGCGTCCTTTACGGCTCCGACAATGCTGTCCTTGCACTTTACGATGACCGGTTCGACGAGTTCCTCAAGTTTTGCACGGGTGAGTGTCTGCACAAGGTGCTTAGGTCCGGAATCGTCGGATGCGATGAAGGGAAGGTTGATTTCCGTCTGCATTGTGGTCGAAAGCTCAATCTTCGCTTTTTCACAGGCTTCTCTGACTCTCCAGAAGGCCATTTTGTCTTCGGTGAGATCGACGCCGGTCTGCTTTTTGAATTCGTCGGTGACGAA
>CAZPQO010000043.1:0-6411 GCA_964588745.1 uncultured Methanomassiliicoccales archaeon
TATCGTGGGGGCGCTGTTCATGGTTGTTATGTTATGGTTTGCGAGACCGCAGAAAATAAGGAAGTAAACATTTTATCAAACCCTCCCCCGATCAAAAAGGAATATCTTCCTTTAATCGGGAATTATTTTCTTGATTCCGATAACGGACGCTATGTAAGAACAGATTCTGCGGCATGTCCGAGGGCTATACGGATTCGGAATGACACGGTCAATTAATCAATCAAAGGATTGCGTAATTCTTTCACGAAGGCGCCAACTATCTTCCTGAAAATCTATAGAAAAGTAAAGTTTGCCGGCATTTCTGCCGGCATTGAATATGTTTATTCCGCAGTGGCCTTTTTGAGTTCGGCGTGACTCAGCTTGGAAAGCTCCTTCACCTTTGCAAAATCCAGATTCAGGGCTTCGGAAATCCGCTCCCCGTATTTCGGATCCGCAAGGAAACAATGGGCCGCGTGCCTGTATCTCACGTTATCGGTAACGCAGGACATGTCCGCGGCGGTGTTCTTTATCAGAAGTGCCTTCTTGTCTTCTTCCATCAGTCTCCACAGATCTCCGCCTTGTTTGAAGCAGTCATCATCCGGAGAATCCTTTGGATCGTAGTGATCCATTTCACCGTCAAGCTTCAACGGAGGTTCGCGGAATTCTCTCTGCTCCTCCCATTCTCCGAAGGAATTGGGCTGATATCCCTTGGTCGAGCCGTAGTTGTCGTCAACTCTCATAAATCCGTCACGGTGGAACGCATGGACTTCTGTTTTGGCGCGGTTCACAGGAATCAGGTGATGGTTGACTCCGAGACGGTATCTCTGTGCATCGCCGTAGGAAAACAATCTCCCCTGGAGAAGTTTGTCGGGGGAGAATCCGATTCCGGGCACCACGTGGGCGGGGTTGAAAGCGGCCTGTTCGACATCCGCGAAGTAATTATCGGGATTGCGGTTCAGCTCCAACACTCCGACTTCCATGAGAGGGTATTCGCCCTTCTTCCAAACGGTTGTGATGTCAAAGGGATTGACTTTACTCTTCCTGGCCTGTTCTTCCGTCATAATCTGGAAGTACAGGGTCCACTTGGGATATTCCCCTCTTTCGATGGAATCGTAAAGATCTCTCTGATGGCTTTCCCTGTCGGTGGCAACCACTTTCTGGGCTTCCTCATCGGTGAGGTTTTTGATTCCCTGTTGGGTCCTCATATGGAATTTTACCCAAACCCTTTCGTTCTTTTCATTGTACAGGCTGAATGTGTGACTGCCGAAACCGTGCATGTGCCGGTAAGTTGCGGGTATTCCCCTGTCAGACATGACGATGGTTATCTGATGGAAAGCTTCCGGGAGCGATGTCCAGAAATCCCAGTAGTTCTGCGGCGATCGCATATTGGTTCGGGGGTCTCTTTTGACGGCATGGTTGAGATCGGGGAAATCAAGAGGATCCCTTAGGAAGAAAACAGGGGTGTTGTTTCCTACCAGGTTCCAATTTCCCTCCTCGGTGTAGAATTTGACGGCAAAACCGCGGATATCGCGTTCCGCGTCCGCCGCGCCTCTTTCACCTGCAACCGTGGAAAATCTCATGAATATATCGGTCTTCTTTCCCTTTTCGAACACTTTGGCTTTGGTGTATTTGGATACATCGTGTGTCGCAGTGAAGATACCGAAAGCACCGCTGCCTTTGGCATGCATCCTTCTCTCAGGAATCACTTCTCTGTTGAAGTGACCCATCTTTTCAACCAGCCATGCATCCTGCATCATAATCGGACCGCGAGGTCCGGCCGTGAGCGAATGCTCATTGTCGGAGACGGGAGCTCCGACTTCGTTAGTCAATTTTTTCCGGTCCTTGTCTGTCAACGGGATCACGTCCTTGTTGTAATTTGGAAGCAATGTAACAATAGATAATAGTGTTGATTTTTCCGATTACGGCATACGGTGTAATCGGATACGGGGTAATTCTGACTGTCTTAAATATTTTATATTCCTAACACAGGCACCGGGCTACGTGAAAGAACGTAAATTCAAGATATCGAATGTCCGGGTCGATCTCTGGAGCTGTGAATCCAAATGACAAGAAATTCGAAAATCAAGTATGCATGGTTAATGTTCGGAATTCTTCTTACCGCGTATTTCTTTGTATACTTCCACAGGATTTCCGTGGCCGTTGTGGGCCCCGATATTGTAAATGACGTCGGAGGAAACATAGGGTATCTGAGTTCTGTTTATTTCTGGACTTATGCTGCCATGCAGATTCCCTGCGGAATGCTGGTGGATCGTTTCGGACCGAGAAAAGTTGCATTCGTGTTTCTGACGGTAGCCGCAATAGGCTCCCTGATGACCGCACTCGGCGACTCATTTACCGCCGTGGCTTTGGGAAAAGTAATGATTGCGGCCGGAATGGCTTCGGTTTACATACCCATGATGAAAGTCGTTTCCATATGGTTCCCTTCCCATTATTTCCCTCAGTTGAACGGCATAATCATTGCCGTCGGGAACATCGGTGCCTTTGCCGCAACATATCCGTTGCAGGCAATCGTTGATGTTCTCGGGTGGAGAGACACATTCATTACACTCATGGTTCTTACGCTGATTTTGGCGGTTCTGTGTTTGATTTTTGTCAAAGAACTTCCGTCGAAGGAAGTCCGTACCGAAAGCGGGATAGGGATGTTGTTGGGCCTGAAAACCGTGTTCTCCAGCGGAAGGAAGTTTTGGCCCATGGCTATCGCATATTTCCTGGTTTACGGATCGATTATGGTGTTTCAGGGAACGTACGCTAAAATTTATTTTACCGAGTTCCACTCTTTTGCAGGCTGGATGATATGGGTCGTTGCCATGATCAGCATAGGAAAAACTCTGAGCATCGCAGTATCGGGAATACTTTCCGGTCGCGGAGTGATCAAATCCAAACGCACCGCAATGCTGTTGGGTACCGCAGGATATGCCGCAGTTTGGCTGGTCATGTGGCTGTTTGTGGCTGAAATAGAAAGCGTATTGTTCTGGGGAATCGTGACTTCGTTGTTCGGTTTCTTCGGAGGATTCATGTCCCTGTCTTTCACCCAGGTCAAAGAATGGCACCCGACATCGTTGTCGGCGACAGCCGTGGGCTCTTTGAACATATTTGTGTTCTTGGGAGCTTCCGTCGCGACAACTCTGGCAGGTTACATCATAGGAGAGAAGCCTTACGTATTGGGAGACTTTTCGCTCCTGTGGGGAATAATGTTCCTGTCTTCGGTAATAGCAGTATTGGCAATATACCTGTCAAAGGAGAATATCACTGCTTCCCGACAACAGCTCTGATACGTCTCACACCGGCGGCTGAAGATTCTTCCTTTTGGATTTTGAAGCCTTCCAGCTCGCCGGTTCTTTCGACATGGGGCCCGCCGCAGAGTTCACATGAAACTTTGTCGATGGAATACACCAAAACCCTTTCCCCGTATTTGTCCTGGAATGCTCCGAGAGCTCCTTTTTCCTGAGCCTCTTCGTAAGTCATCTCCTCACAGACGACAGGGATATCCTGTTCGATGATGCCGTTGATGTAGACTTCCATATCTTTGATTTCTTCGGGAGTTACTTTACGATCCAGGTTGAAATCGAACCTGAGTCTTTTGGCAGTGATGTTGCTGCCTCTCTGAGTTATCGTCGGGTCGACGAATTTTCTCAAAGCGGAATGGAGGAGATGGGTTGCGGTATGCAGCTTAGTGGTTTCCGCACTGTCATCCGCCAATCCTCCTTTGAAGTTCTGATCCGCTCCGGCACGTGATGCCTCCTGATGTTCTCTGAACCTTCTGTCAAAATCCTCGGTATCCACGATGAATCCGTTTTCTTCTGCCAATTCCTTTGTGAGTTCGATGGGAAATCCGAAGGTATCGAAAAGTCTGAAAACTTGTTCGCCGTCCAATAGGTCTCCTTCTTTGCAGTCGGCGACCATTTCGTCAAATCTGCGGAGACCCTTTTTGAGAGTGGAATGGAATCTGCGTTCTTCGGATTCCATATTTGTAAGAATCAGTTCTCTGTTTCTTCCGAGTTCGGGATAAGGGTCTTTGTACTCATCGATGATGACTTCACAGATCCCGGCCATAACCACATCGTCAACACCCAGGTTGGAAAGGTATCTGCTCGCTCTTCTGATCAGTCTTCTGAGAATGTAGCCCTGACCGATCCTGGCGGGAAGCACCCCGTCGCCCATGATGAACGTGGCCGCACGGACATGATCGGCGATTATTCTGAAAGCTTTGGAGTCTTCCGAATAGTCTTTGCCTGTGATTTCCTCGATCTTTGCGATAATTCCGGTGAACAGTTCCGTGTCGAACACGGTTTCTTTTTTGTTCATTATTCTCAGAACCCGTTCGAGCCCCATTCCCGTATCCACGTTTTTGTGTTCCAAAGGCGTGAAGTTTCCTTCGGCGTCTTTGAAATATTCCATGAATACGTTGTTCCATATTTCGGTATACTTTCCGCAATTGCAGGCAGGGCCGCAACCGGGTCCGCATACGGGACGTCCGTCATCGAAGAATATTTCCGTATCCGGACCGCAGGGGCCGGTCTGTCCCGCGGGACCCCACCAGTTTTCCTTCCTTCCGTAGAAGAATATGCGGTCTTCGGATATGCCCAGACCTTTCCAGATTTCGGCGGTTTCCTCATCGCGGGGAATGGCCCCTTCGCCTTCAAAGGCGGTGAATGCCAATTGATCGTGAGTAAGTTTCAACACTTCGGTCAAAAATTCATAACTGAAAGTAATCGATTCTTTCTTGAAGTAATCGCTGAGGGACCAGTTTCCCAGCATTTCGAAGAATGTAAGATGTCCTTCGTCGCCGACTTCCTCTATATCCCCCGTTCGGATACATTTCTGATAGTTTACCAGACGGTTTCCTTCCGGATGTTTCTGTCCGAGCAGGTACGGCACCAAAGGATGCATTCCCGCGGTGGTGAAAAGTACGGTGGGGTCGTTCTCGGGGACCAAGGATGCGGATCTTATGTACGCATGTCCCCTTTCTTTGAAGAATTCAACATAGGCTTCTCTGAGTTCCTGGGCTTTCATATTATGAATACGTCTGATGTCGCATCTGTTTAAAAATTATGGCATACTCTCCCTCATGTGGGGAGGGGAACGCAATCATACGTTCAGGTATCTTTTGCCTTCACGCATAATCTCCTCGAATGCCTTGGAATCTTCCGATGCGGCCGCTTCGCTGACCTGTTTGATTCCTTCATCGAGTTCATGAAGCATTCTGTCCCGGTTCATGTTCAGGTTCTGTATTTCGTAGTAAAGGTTCGGATCTTCCAAAGCCACGGACATGAATGTATCCGTCATCTTATCGAAAGTCGTTGACGACAGCGATCTGAATTCTTCGAAGGATATGCCGCTGTTTTTCAAAACGGTGAAGAACACAATGTTCACAATGTGGCTGAGGCCGAGAACATAGGACATGTATTCGTCGTGTTTGTCGACAGGGATAATTTTGATTTCTGCCCCTCTGCCGTCCATAAGACCGACGGCCTGTTCCGTTGCAGATTCGGAACCGCAATCGCAAACGATCAGATTCCTTCCGTGTATGGATCGGACCGACGGACCGAACATGGGGTGTACGGAACATACCTTTCTGCGTTTTGCCAACTCTTTCAGATCGTCAATGAAAGGGGTTTTGAGAGACGATATATCAAAAATCAAAGCATCTTCACGGCAAACCGCATCCAATTCCGCAAGAACATCCGAAACCGAAGATATGGGAACGGCTATGACAGCAACATCGGAATCCTTCGCGTCTCCGATGGTTTTGCCGTTTCCCGTCACCGGATCCACAATGAGGATTTCATGACCCATCTCTTTGAACAATCTTGCAATCGCCTTCCCCATCTGTCCGCCTCCTCCGATCACGGCGATTTTCTGTTTTTTCCGTTCTTTGTTTCTAGACAGGGATTCGACGGCGGATGATTGTTCGGTAAGGATTCTGCACAATTCTTCCGCGGCGGTCCGATTCATTCCAACCATGTCTCCCAATGCCCTGAATCTTTCAAGAACAGAAAATCCCGTGTCGGGACATTCGGTCCCGCTCAATCCGATTTCGGCAGAAACTCTCAGTCTTTCTCCGACCATGGACATTATTTTGTCGTCTATTCTGCGCATTTCGGACAAAAGTCTGTTTGTGTTTTCCTTATCGTCCATGTCAGAGCCCCCTGAGATTAAGCATGGCTTCCTCGACTTCCGCATTTCTCAGAACTATGTCCGTTATGGCACGGGTCATTCCTTCCGGGTCTTTGTGTTGGAAGATATTTCTGCCTATGGAAACTCCTCTTCCGCCGGCATCGACAGAGTCTTTGACCATGTTCAGCATTTCAAAATCCGACGAAACTTTCGGCCCTCCTGCTATGACCACGGGAATTAGCGCTCCTTTCACCACATCTCTGAACGTGTGCGGATCTCCGGTGTAATTGCATT
>CAZPQO010000044.1:0-6386 GCA_964588745.1 uncultured Methanomassiliicoccales archaeon
AACCGAGCCGCTCTGAAAGCTTTTGACAAGACAGGAGACGAAGTCATCGGTACCAAGTGCTACAGGCTGTTGGGTCGTTCTTCTTGCTGCATGGACTGCAACACACTGGGAGACGGACCGGTTCCCGTTCACCGCAAAACTCCCAGAATCCTGCCCGGAACCGGAAAGGAATACGAATGCACAACGGTGCCGTATTATGAAAGAGGCGAATTGAAGTTTGTTGTCCAGCACATGAGGCCGGTTGCAAAGTCATAAATAGACTTCTTGCCTTTGCGGAATCATGGATATGTTGACCGGCTTCGGACCCATCATTGCCGTGTGCGTAGCTTACCTGGCAATCATAATGGCTTATGACATAATCGGCAAGAAAAAAGCCCGATTGTAAATTATTTTTTTCTAACGGCCCGCGGGCTGTATTTTCCATACCTCTGAGTAACACCGGGGTAACTTCCATAATGATATACTTTGTTACCATTTTATATTCGGAGGATTGAAATGGTAAAAATTCCGAAAGAAGTATCAGAACTTTTGAGTCAGAAAGAAACGGTTAAAATTCTTGTCACCGCGGATGCGGGAGGACAGCCTCATGCAATCGTATGCGGAAGCATAGGCATCATCGGGGAAGACACTCTCAGTGTCGGCGAAATATTCATGAAGAGATCTTCCGAGAATATGAGCAAGAACAAGAAAACCGCAATTCTCATAACAAACGGACCCAAAGCCTACGAAATACAGACGACTGTGTCGGGACGTGAAGACTCGGGAGCGGATTTCGACAATATGAGCAAAGCACTCTCTGCGATGAATCTCAAAGTCAGAGCGGTCTGGAAGTTCAAAGCGGAAGCGGTGTACGACGAAGGCGCGGGACCCAACTGCGGAACCAAGATTGCCTGAACACGGATCGACACGCCATTCCGACAAACCCCTTAACCGTAATACGGTATTTTTATTCATTTTCATAGACCAGCAGATTAAATATCAATCAATCGGTTCAACATTCCGTGGAAATCAGAGAAACCGTATCCAATGCCCGTAAAGCCTTCTTTCTGTTCGCCGCCGTGGCGTTCATAGGTTTGGGAATATACTCGATGGGTTACAAAGTGCCCGGAGTCACAGTACTGGTTATCGGCGTGGCCGGATTCATGATCGCACTGTCAATAATCAAATTCTCCTTCAGAGTCCTGAAATCCATAGACGCCAAGGAAAGAAAGCAAAAAGCAAAACGTAAATAATTACGTAAAAAGTTTCAGAATCGTCCGAATTCTTTGGGGAATTCAGTATCTGGGACGTCCGCCGCCACCGCGCCTCTCCGGCGGGCGGTGTTTCTGGAAGCAGTCCCTGCAATACACAGGTCTTCCGTCGGTCGGTTTGAAAGGCACCTGACAATCTCCGCCGCAGTCTGAGCAGACAGTGTCGAACATCTCGCGAGGCTCGTTCCTGTCCCTGTAGTTTCTATTTCTGTTATCTCCGTAGGCCATTTTTATTTCTCCTATCTGATTCGGCCCTAATACTACTTCCTAACCTTCCCTACAGCGTACAGGGAGCTATATCAGAACGCCAGTGTTTGCATTGTGGTATTGATTATAAATCTTTGCATGAGGTCAGCAATGGGTGCATGACCAGATTCCGTTGTAGTACGTCATTCCCTTTCCGCATTTGGGGCATCTGTGGGCGATATCGGAAGTATGCACTGTTTTTCCGGCCAAGTCTTCTCTTGTCCAGGCAATAAGATCCGAAAGCGCATCAGCCCTTTCGGTTTCCACCGTGCCGTAATGTTCCAAATTGTCCGACTCGTTGTAAAGACGCAGATTCATTTTGTTAAGTGCGGATGTGATGTTGTTCCGAACTTTGGCGGAAATAGCCCTTTCAGGGTGGATGCTCTCACGGTATCTCACATCAAGATATTCCAAAGACTTATCCAAAAATTTTCCGAAAGCCTCTTCGTCGGGACGCACGGGAACCGAGAGAATCAAACTCCTCCGGGATTCCAATTCGGGATGTCTGTCTATTATCCGCGAAAGGGTTCCGTGCAGTTCGTCTCTCATGGTTCCTTTGACCAAACCGTAAGATTTTCGGATTGTATCGATATCTTCGATACGTCCTATGGAACCCAACATGCCGGCGGCTTCGGAAAACTCCCGACCGGTTCTGTATCGTATCGTTTTCAGAAGTTCGGGAATTTTTTCATCGGCATCGGCGAAAGCGGAAAGATATCCGATACATGCGCCGCGGACTCTCTCGGTATCGTTGATGCTCATTCTCCGTACGGTATCGGCGACGGAAGTTTCCCTTACATCCGTGAAAAGCATTATCGTTTCGGCTCTGACTCTTTCGTCATCGTAAGAAAGATAACGTTCGAGAATCGGGGCGTACTCCGGTCTGTAATTGACGACCAGCCATCTGTCGGACGATATGCCTCCCGGTCTTCCCGCTTCTATGCGGTCGATTCCGCCGATATAACGTTCAAGATAGCCGGCCTTGCCGGAAGATGAGCTTCTTACGCTGAGACTCACTCGAGATCTTCCCTGGTTTCCAAGGCCATCCTCAGCATCGCGGCCTCTTCTTTGGTGAATGTTATGCCCTTACCCATTTTACTGCGGTCGGGTGCCCATTCCCTGATATCGTACTTGGGTTCGTTCTCGTTCCAGCTGACTATGTTCAACTGCTTCGTCCAACCTTTGGAAGACTCGGACAGAACAGCAATCTCTTCTACAATTTCATACTTGAAATCTGACATTTTTTCCTCATAAGTGGATAATATTCGAGATATAAATATAGTGGCAGAAAATATATTACAGAAAGAAACGTGAACGCATCAATAGACCCAGTCACATTTTACAGCTATACCGTTTACGTCATTTGCATGACTTTTTTTCGATTATTTTATATAATAGTTACGTCGATTTATGCGTATGTCATTCTTTGATAACCCTAAGAATTTCGGATTGGCAGCTATCGTATTAGGTGCTGTCAGTCTTTTGGCGGGACTTCTTGCCATAGTGAACGGAGTACTCGCGGATCCCATAGCGACAGGCGCTGTCGTAGGAGCTGTAGGTACACTTCTGTTCGGTGTCTTGATTCTCGGAGTGGGTCTGCCCATTTACAGAGGAGAAGAGTCCAACAAACTCACCATTCTCGGAATGTTCGTGAGGTTCGTCGGTCTTGCAACAATTGTAGTCGGTGTGTTCAGCGGTGCCGGTCAGATTATTGATGAAAGTCTCGGTGCAGGCGCAGGCACAATAGTGATCGGTGTTATTCTCGGTCTGATTCTGTTGTGGATTGCAGGAAGAATCGTTGACGGTTCTGCGGACACATTGGACAGAATAGTCTGGATAATCCTTTTGGTAGTCTTCGCAATATTGGCTGTGGTGTCCTTGATAGGTATCATCACACCTCTGTTCGCAGACTTGGCAATCATCGATCTTTTGATTGCAGTGATTCTCAGCCTTTGTGAATTTGTCCTGTACGCTTTCCTTTTGCTTTCCATCCTCTCGGATGATGTGAAGTCCGCAATGGGAATGTAAGTTCCGGAACAGAATCCAAACCCAAACCCCTTATCTTAATTTTCTATTTTCTAAAAACAACTGCCTGTTTTTGACAATGCTTAAATATCTATAATTTTTTAATCAGATGTCGATTACAAGACAGGATTTAACGAAGTGTCCAAATACAATGTGGAACGGACGAGTTGATCTGAATGGATGTAGGTCTCGTCGCAGCTCTGATTGCAATAATATTTGTTCTGTTGATTTTCTCAGCATATTTCTCCATGTCGGAAATGACATTCTCCACCGTAAACACGATTCGGCTGAAGAAATTGGATTCCGAAGGTGAGGTCAACGCGGCAAAGGCACTTTCTCTTACCGAAGATTTTGACAAGTTTCTGACTACTGTGCTTGTAGGAAACAATATTGTCAACATTGCCGCTTCCACCACCTGTGCCATGCTGTTCACCGAACAGCTTATGCCCGGCAACCCGGGAATGGCAACGCTTATTGCCACATTAGTTATGGCCGTCATAATTCTGACCTTCGGCGAGATAATCCCCAAGACCTTCGCTAAGAGAAACCCTGAACGTTACGCACTGAGACTCGTAAATTCTCTTTCGCTGTTTGTCACGATACTGTATCCCATCTCTTGGTCTTTCGTAAAGATGAGTGCAATTCTGACAAAGAAGGAAGACGTGGATCCCACTCTCACTCTGACCGAAGACGAACTCGTTGTCATGATTGACGAAATCGAAGAAGAGGGCACCTTGGAAAAAGCGGAAAGCGAACTGATCAAGTCCGCAATAACTTTTGACGACACGAAGCTCTCCGAAGTTTACATTCCCAGAGTCGACGTTGTCGCAATAAGCAAAGACGCCAATATGGATGAATTGAAAGACATCTTTGTCAGAACGGGTTATTCCAGAATTCCGGTTTTCCATGAAAATATCGATAGGATTGTCGGTGTTGTGAACGCAAAGGACTTTTACCGAAGATATGTGGAAAATGACAATTTCAACATAATCGATATAATCCGTCAGGTGAAGTTCTTCGATGTGTCCACCAACATAGACGAAGTACTCAGTGTAATGCAGAAAACGAAGGTTCACATGGCCGTCGTGCTTGATGCTTTCGGAGGAACTCTGGGTATTGTGACGCTTGAAGATCTCATTGAAGAACTCGTCGGAGAAATCTGGGACGAAAGCGATGACATCCTTCTCCCGATAATCAGGGAACCCGACGGAACCTATACGGTTCTCGGAGATGCGAACATCTTTGATGTGATGAACGACCTGGGACTCGATTTCGATCCCGGCGAATATCAGGATTACAACGTAAGCGGGTATATTCAGTACTCCAAGGGAAATATTCCCCGAAGAGGAACCGTCGTGGAAACGGATAACGTAATCATCACAGTACTGTCGACCAAAGGAAGACGTGTGAAAGACGCAAAGTTCGAAATCAAAGTCAGACCCGAGGAGCCAGACGAGAGTTGAGATATTCTTTCAACACGTCAATGGCCAATTCTCTTTTTGCGGGATAAGAAGCAACTTTGCAGATAAAAGAAATCACGTCTCCACCGTACCCTATGACATATTCCCCGGTAACGGCTTTTTGTTTATCCAATCTGAAAAAGAAACTGCAGTCTTCATCAATGCGTTCTTCGATTTCATCGAGGATCCATTTTATGACGTCTTCTCCGAGTCTGTCGAACAACCCGTCAATGTCCTTTCTCCGGGTCAGTTCGGCCTCCAGAATCACGGTTTCGTTGCCCATTTCGCCCTCGGCGATATCACATTCATATTCGTCGGTACCGACAAGTTCTTCAAAAACATCCGAAACAAGTTCTTTGTTTTCGGTGGAATAGATCATGACTCTGGATTTTACCCATCTGAATGCAGGTTTCATTCTTCGGCCCCCGTTTCATTTATCTTCTTGGCTTTGGGAAGAAGAGATGCCAATTCGTCCGCTCTTTCGGAAGAAACGGCAACCACGGTGTTTTCGGTTCTGAACAAGACTCCGTCAACACATCCCGCACAATTATAGAATCTGTATTTGTATTTCCGGAAACTGATTCCGGCGTAATTCCTGAGTTCGTTCATCACGCCGTGACGCGTATCCAATATTTTCTCGATACGGTAACTGCGGATTCGGTAGTATTTGATTACGACTTTGTCATCGTAAACTTTTGTTTCCAATACGAACCTGCGAAAGGATACAAACAGAATCAGAGTCATTGCCGCAAAGACGATAAACATCCACCAATTAATCCATCCGAGAATCGCACTCACAAGGATGAATGCGGTCGTGGGTATGAGTATAGCCATAGTAGCGTTTTCGACTATCTAAGGCACCGCGCGAATTCTTTCGCTGAACACAGGTTCCATGCCTGCCAATGGAAGGTCAAAGATATTTATTTTCCGTATGATTGGTCCATCTGGCCCGACGAATGGGAATGTTTATATCATACTTCTTTATTGGTAATTCTCATTGGGCCCATAGCTTAGCCTGGTGGAGCGTCCGGCTGATAACCGGAAGGTCATGTGTTCGAATCACATTGGGCCCACCATTTTCGTTCTGGCAAGAGTTGATTTCGGGATTCAGAATGCGTTGCGCCGCGTCCCGACCCTTTGATCGACTTCGATATAATCATCTTCAATATGCGTGTTCTGTGTTAGGACAAACTCTTGATTGTGTGATTTTTTGAATCGAGCGGGCTCTTCCATTTCATTTTCGATTCGCAATTGTTTTTCATGGATATAACTTAGAAAGTTATAAATATAATATATCGCGTAATACTAATTACACGCGCAGAGGTCGCAGAATCGGTAGAACGGTCGATTTGTCTCGCAAGACCTGTGTTCGAAGATTCAGTGCCCTATACATCGTGAGACGGAT
>CAZPQO010000045.1:0-6292 GCA_964588745.1 uncultured Methanomassiliicoccales archaeon
TGGAAGAAGAAGCATTGAAGATACAGGATACTGCAGAGGGATAATATGGATGGGACCACAAGGTATGAAGAAATCGAACAGCATCTGCTGTTCCACAAAGCTTTGACGGAAGACGTCGAAAGTTTTGAACGGATAAACGGATACATGAATATCCTGACACAGGCCGAAGGCGGGGAACGGTTGGAAGATCCGGTCGACGAATCGATAAGGTCGGTGTTCAGTCTGGTAATCGAAAACGGAATCGACCCCTGGGAAATCGATCTGTCCGAATTCGTAAGGATATATGCCGGAAGAGTTGCGGCGGACCGGGTTGACATGATCGTTGCCGGAAAGCTGATGCTGATGGCCTGGAAAGTCCTCAGACTTCAATCCGATGCCACCCGTGACAAGGTAGAGCCCCGGGAGCCCGAGTTCGAGATTCCCGATGACTTTTTCTTCGAAGAAAACGAAGGTCTCTTCGTTCCTCAGGTTTCTTTCAGGGAGGCATATGCCAGAGAGCCCGTCAGAAGGGTCACGATGTATGAACTCATCGATGCCTTCGAAGAGGCCAGGGACGAAATCGCCATTCAGAGGGAGAGGGAAAGGGTCCGCAGGGCCATAAAGGAAAAAGAGCCCAGAACCTTCGACAACAAGGCCCATGAAGAAGATGACGAAACGGTTGTTTTCTCCGTGTGGGAGAAAATACAGAAACTGGGCACGGGGGAATTCCCACTCAACGAACTTTACGGAAGCTGCCTGTTGCAAAATCTTACGGTGTTCGTATCCGTCCTCCATCTGGTCAGGGACGGATTGGTGGGGCTCAGGCAGGAATCGATGCCCACCGGCGAGATACTCATCGAAATGAGTCCGAACGTACTGGACGACGGAAGAGGTAGGGTTCTGATAGAGGCGGCGATATGATTGAGTGTCAAAAGAGCCGTTGAGGCCGCTCTGTTTTCCAGTGCGGAAAACCTCAAACTGTCTGAAATCGCCGATAAAACGGGAATACCCGTAAGCGAAGTCAGGTATGCCCTTTTAGATTTGAGAAAAGAATACAACTCCCGCGAATCGGCAATCACCATAGCAAAATTCGGTTCCGAATACCGTATGATGCTCCGTACGGAGTATGCGGAATACACCGGAATGTTTTCAAGAGCCGAAATGAGCGGAGGCACAATGAGGACACTGAGCACCATAGCTTACAACCAACCCGTCCTTCAATCGGAGCTTTTCAAAAATCTCGGAGCCAGGGTTTACGACGATGTCAAAGACCTGATGGAACAGGGGTTTGTCAACGGCAGAAAACAAGGCCAGACTTTGGAACTTACGACAACCACGAAGTTCAAGGAATACTTCGGGATAACCGGTTCCGGCGACAAAGCGATCAAGAAGTGGATCGAAGAACAGTCCCGAAACGTACCGGATGCCGATGATTCCGAATGACCTCCTTACAGCTCCGAAAGCGAATAGATTAAATCGAAAGATGCACTAAGACCCTGGGATAACATGGTATTACCGTTAGATTTGCTTGAAAAGTCCGTTAACAAGAAGCTGGTTCTGAGGCTCAAAGACGGCAAAGTCATTGAAGGCAAACTCACCTCCCTCGACATGTACATGAACATGGGACTGGATGAAGTTTCCGTCAAAGAAGCCACCGGCGAAGAGAGAAGGATGAATTCCATCATTCTCCGCGGAAGCAACGTCGTAAGCATATCCTTTGAATGAATCGGGGTATGAATGTGACCGCACCCAAATTGTTCGGAACCAACGGTGTCAGGGGAATCGTTAATCGGGAACTGACTTCCGAGATGGCCCTCCAGATGGGAAAGGCCATAGGTACGGTCATGAAAGGTACCGTGGCGGTTGCCACGGATACAAGATCTTCGGGCCATATGATCCGAGCCGCGCTGTCCGCAGGACTGATGGCTGTTGGAGTCAATGTGATTGTTCTGGGAACGGTGCCCACGCCCGCTCTGCAGTATTATGTGAAAACCCATGAGAATGTGGAAGGCGGCGTTATGATAACGGCTTCCCACAACCCCCCTCCTTTCAACGGAATCAAATGTGTTTCCGCCGACGGAACCGAAGCCAGCAAAGAAGAGGAGCGGAAAATCGAAGAACTTTTCATCACCGACATTCCTGTTTGCGAGTGGGACTGTGTCGGAGTAATCGATCATATAAACGAAGCCGGTAAAAATTATGTCAACGCGGTTTTGTCCAATGTGGATGCCGATGCGATAATGGACGCGGACCTCACCGTGTGTCTGGATTGCGCCAATGGTGCGGCTTTCGAAACTACGCCGTCGATTCTCAAGAAACTCAAAATCAAAACCGTGACTCTGAACTGCAATGCACAGGGAGAATTCCCCGGGCGTCCCAGTGAGCCCACGGAAGACAATCTTTCAGATTTGATAGCCCTTATGAAAAACACGAACGCGTCTTTGGGTATCGCCCATGACGGCGATGCGGACCGTTGCGTGTTCATCACCGAAAAAGGAGAATTCGTCAGCGGCGACAAAAGTCTGGCATTGTTGGCGAAACTGGAACTTTCCAAGAACAAGGGCGGTAAAGTCGTGACCCCCGTCAGTTCGTCATCCCTTGTCGAAGAAATCGTAAAGGATTCCGGAGGCACGCTGATTTACACTGCGGTCGGTTCTCCGGTGGTCGCCAGAAAGATGAAGGAGGCCGGAGCTGTCTTCGGCGGTGAAGAGAACGGCGGACTGATTTTCCCGGATATGCAGTATTGCAGGGACGGCGCGATGACCGTGGCCAAGATGCTCGAGTGCATAGCGCTTTACGGATCTTTGTCGGAACAGGTCGCGGAACTTCCCGTATATCACACGCAGAAGAGAAAACTCGATTGTCCCAATGATTTGAAAGAAGCGTTGATCGGACATCTGAAAGAAACCGTGACCGGCAACATCGACGATACCGACGGTCTGAAAATAATTCACGATGACGGTTGGGTGTTGGTAAGGCCTTCGGGAACGGAACCCATATTCAGAGTATATTCGGAATCGAAAGACGAAAAGGTTTCAATCGCGCGTGCGGACACTTATGAGGCGATTGCCGCCGAATTTCTTAACTCGCAGTAAAATTCAACCGAGACTTTTTCCGTGAACCGCAATGGCTTCGTTCACGAGTCTTGATGCAAGTATTGACGTTATGCCGGAAGGGTCGTAAGGCGGACAGACCTCCATGACGTCGAATCCGCACATCCTGTCTCCGACCATGTTGATGATTCTTTTGACATCCATGGGATTCAGTCCGAAAGGTTCGGGGGTACCGGTTCCCGGAGCATAGGCGGGATCGATTCCGTCGATGTCCAATGTGAGATATATCTTCTCATTTTTCAGAGAATCCAAAACACTTTCCATAATTCTCTCGATGCCCGCATCGAACACATCGTAAGAGCTGAAAAACCGCATAGGCTCGTCATGTTCCAGCTCTTCGGTCCCCATGGCTCTGGCGCCTATGACATACACATTGTCCATACCCACATGTTCGGCGGCCCTTCTCATGATGCAGGCATGACTGTATGGGGTACCCAAGTACTCATCCCGGGAATCCAAATGGGCGTCTATCGATATGACGGAAATATCCTTTGGGAAACTTGTGACAATCGGTGCACTGACGGAATGTTCGCCACCGATGGCGACAATGAATTTCCCGTCGTTTATAGCGGGTTTCACGGTAAATCCGACTTCGGAGTTCATGTCTTCCGGCAGGAAGAAATCATCAACGTTCCCATAATCGTGAATTTCAGGAAAATATTGATTCAATCCGTGTTCGAAGTGAAGTTCTTCGAAGTTGTAAGACGCCCTGCGTATGGCGTCCGGACCTTCTCTGGCACCGGCTCTGAAACATGCGGTGTGGTCGTACCTTGCTCCGAAAAGAAAAACCTCCGATTCGGCATATTCGGAATCCGCGCCGGCGTAAGAAAGTCCGTAAGACATCCATATCGCCTTACATTAACTTGTATCGGCCCATGGCCACGAGATACATGATTTCGTTGCCTTCTTCCAATTTGCAGGTATGGTCGTCGTTTATGTGTATATTAAAAGTCTCGAAAGTTTCCAAATCCATAATCTGAACTTCTTCCCCCTGGAGAGTGATGACCTGAGCCTTTCTTTTGTCAATCATAGGCACTTGTACCTTGGAGTTGACGGGTCCGAAGTAGGATTTCTTGGCTCCCGTGAAAATACTGGTGGCTTCTATGTTCGCCTTGGCGGATCCGTGTTTTCCGGGCTTGGACGTCGTGATGCTTATGATTTTGCACGGTTCATCCTCAATATTCATGTAACGTCCTTCTTTCAATTCTCTGATTTCTTTGGTCTCCCACATTGAAATTCCTCTGTCACGACCGATAACAAGTGTCCCATACACAATTATGAAACACGGATTCTGTTTTTTCAGCCGATTAATGTCAAGATGAGTGCGAATCCTCTTAATATACTTTTCAAATACGTTGCCTGAGTCAGATATTAATCCTGAAGGAATATGCTGTCATGATGAAGAAAATAGGGTACATGGGAATACCCCTTTCAAACTCGGAGAACGCGTCCGGACTGTTCGCAGAAAAATTTGGCATCGAAGCGGAACACATTCCGCTGACGAATGCGGAAGGAGTGGTGGGAGCTTTGCTGAAGGGAGAGGCAGATTACGGTGTGGTGGCCACAAGGAACATCGGCGCAGGTTCGGTGGCCGAAACCGATGAGGCCCTGAAACTCGGAGATTTCCGCACAATCGATGAAATAGGAATCCCGATACATCACTGCATATTCGTGAAAAATAAAAATGTCAAAGTTGATACCGTGGCATCTCACATTCAGGCTCTGGCTCAGACCGATAACAATCTGAAAAGACTGTTTCCCGATGCCGAGAGAATCACAACGGAAGATACTGCTTTAGCGGCGGAAATGCTTTCTGACGGGAGACTGTCCGAAACCACAGCGGTAATCTGCGGAATGTCCGCAGGTTTGCATCACGGTCTTGTTCTCCTTGAAAAAAATATCGAAGACATCAAGGAAAATTTGACTTACTTCGCCCTTATAGAAATCTGTTGACTGCGATAATATTTTTTAAAGGCAACTGTATGGACGGTATGGATATCGATAGCATATCGGACGTGTCAACATGAAAAAAGAAATCTGGGTCAGAGCGGACCTTCCGGATTCGAAAGAAGACAGGAAGGAAATTCTAATCAGTGCCATGGAGTCCGGGATTACTTCCGCAATAGTGCGTCCCGAAGACGGAGATCTGGCATCTCTCGGCAAAATAGAATTTGTCAACATCGGCGATGACGTCAGGTTTGTGGACATAACGTCTCCGAAGGATCAGGAATACGCCATGAACCTTGCGGGAAAGTGTTCCGTTCTCATCTTATCTTCCAAAGATTGGACCATAATTCCGTTGGAAAATCTCATTGCCAAATTTACGGGAACGGAGACGAAACTGTTTGCCGTCGCATCCGACATCGACAGTGCGAGACTGTATCTCAAGACTATGGAGAAAGGCGTTGACGGAATAGTGATATCGGTTTCCGATCCCGGAATGATAAGGAAATTCTCCGATTTGATTTCCGAATCTTCCGATGTCGAACTCTCCGAGATTGAAATCACCGGTATCAGAAATATAGAAATGGGCGACCGGGTCTGCGTGGATTCCGTCAGTATGATGGTGCCCGGCGAAGGAATGCTGATAGGATCCCAATCCGACTGTCTGTTTCTGGTGCAATCGGAAAGTGAGGACAGCGGATATGTGGCACCCCGTCCGTTCAGAGTGAATGCCGGCGCCGTTCACGCTTACATCATGGTACCGGAAGACAAAACCCGATACTTGGGTGAACTGAAATCCGGTGAGCCGATTTCCATAGTGGGCAGAGACGGCAAAACCAAGACCACATCCGTCGGAAGATGCAAAATCGAAATCAGGCCGATGACGCTGGTCGAAGCCACTGACGGGAAGCGTACCTATTCGACAATCCTTCAAAACGCGGAAACCGTCAAACTCGTCACCAAAGACGGAGCGGTGTCCGTCACCGACCTGAAAATCGGAGACAAAGTTCTGGTCAGGTTGGAAGAGGGCGGAAGACATTTCGGTATGAAAGTCGAGGAAACTTATACGGAGATATGAGATGAAGGTCTGCGCTTCTCTCAGCAGCATGTCGGACCTGTCCAAAGCCATGGAAGCCGACATGATCGAGATAAGGCTGGATCTGATAGACCCGGTTCCCGATACCGGGGACAAAGAAACAATCATCACCTTCAGAGGTAAATTCGACAATTCTTCGATACCCGAGAATTTTACCGGG
>CAZPQO010000046.1:0-6190 GCA_964588745.1 uncultured Methanomassiliicoccales archaeon
AAAGATGCCGCATCCGGGGACGAAGACATCCTTGAGCGTGCCAAGGAACTCGGAAGGAAATTCTGAAAACATTCAAGCGGGGCAACACCCCGCATCAAACCGATTATATCTCATAAATCCGCAATTGCTGCGGAAAAATGCTTTGAGGCGATACTGTGAGTTTGTGTTGGGTTACTATATCAACGGACAAAATGGATGAATCTTTGAAATTTTATACCGAAATAGCCGGATTGACAGTGGATTCAAGATTCAGTCCTGATGAAAACACCGACATTGCCATGCTGGGAAATCCCGAATCGGCGAAAATTGAATTGCTGGACAGAAAGGGGTACGCCACCGCGAAAAACAGCAAAGGCATCTCTGTCGGAATAAAGGTAGTGTCTTTGGAAAACATGCTTGAAAGAGTCAAGAAGAACAACATTCCGATAATATCCGGTCCCGTATCTCCGTCTCCCGGTCTGAGTTTCTTCATGGTTTCCGATCCCAACGGGGTTTCCGTTCAGTTTGTTGAAGAAAAACGATGATGATCCATCCCAAGATTTATCTGTCGGTCAGAGTAACACCGTTCTGTAAATGACATTCAAATACGGCGAACTCAGGGATTCCGTCATCGGGGCGGTGAAAGACGGATGCGAGGGCAAAGACGTAGGCGTCGCTTTCTCCGGCGGACTGGATTCCGGTCTTGTGGCCGCCTTGGCGAAAGATTATGCTGACTCGGTCACTTTATACACCTGCGGCACCGACACATCCTACGATACGGTTATGGCTGAAGAATTGGCCGAAGAACTCGGTTTGCCTTGGGTTCACGTGAAAATATCCGAAGACAACGTCGAATCCCTGATACGGGAAATGATTGATTTTTTCGGAATATCCGACCCGTTTACAATAACCTATGAGCTTCAGCTGTATTCCGTATGCAAAACAGCAAAGGAGAAAACTATCCTTTCGGGACAGGGCTGTGACGAATTCTTCATGGGTTGCGCAAAGTACGTTGACTGTCCCGACCCCGATTACGCCATCCTTGTCAGAGCCGGAATCGACAGACTTTACAACGTATCCGTTCCCTGCGAAAAAGAAATAGCTTCACACTTCGGAAAGGAAATTGTGTATCCCTATCTCAGCACTGATGTGTTGGCCGAACTGAACCGGATAGATCCTTCCGAATTGAGACCGAAGGACATGGATTCCAGAAAATCCGTTTTGAAAGAAATAGCGGCGGATATCGGATATGAAACAATAGCCGACAGAAAAAAGAAATCTTCCCAGTACGGTTCGGGAACCACAGATATAATCAGAGCTCTCGCCAAAAGCAAAAATCTGTACTTCAATCAATACATGATGTCGCTGTACGATGACGTCATGAGCAAGAAAAACCCCTGATCGGGCGATTCACTCTCTGAAGCGGTGGGCGTTGATCCGTCTGACATCGGTGTCGATTCCTTCGGGACCTAACAGCAATACTCTGCTGTCGGACTTTTCCATGAGGATCTTCATTCCCGTCAATTCTCCCAGCTCTGCGGAGAATTCTCTAATCTTGTCGAAAGACGGCATGTTCGACATGGACAGGCGCTGTCTCGAACCGCCTACGAAAACGTAGCCTTTGGGCTCGATAAGATCCGGTTCCGCCCGATTGTCCAATGCGGCATAACCTTCTATGTCATGCATGTTCAGACTGTCTACCAAAGTATGCCTGATTACGGTTCTTGTGTCGAGAGAGGGCATCAGATCCAAAGTTTTGATAATCCGTTCCCATCCGTCGTTTATCTTCGGTCTGCATATTTTCCGATATGTTTCCTCATCGGGTGCGGCAACGGTGACATATAGCTGACAGGGCAACTCGTCCAATGCTTCCAGCCTTTCGGGGTAGGTTCCGTTGGTTACAAGGAACGTAGTCATTCCTCTTCTGTGGCATTCTTTGAACAAATCCGACAGATATGGATATGTGATAGGCTCCCCGGCCAGAGAAACGGCAATCTGATTGGGGTTGCTGGCTTCTTCGAAAGCTTCGGGAGTCACTCTCGGATCTCCTTTGTATCCCGTAATCAAACTTCTCTGCCGTTCGATAAGACAATCAAGCATTTCGGCGGGCTCCATCCAATCAGTCACTTTGTAATCATGTTCCTGAACCCTCCAGCAGAAAGAACACATGTGGCTGCATTCGTTGATTGCGGGCGTCATCTGAAGACACCTGTGACTCGAGATGCCGTAAAAATCCTGTTTGTAACAGTTCCGTCTGCCGGTGATGGATTCCTTCAACCAATGGCAGAGTTTGACGGCGGCGTGTTCTCCGCAGATGCGGTACTGTTGTTTCTCAAGCAGTGCTTTGTAATCGGGATCCATGATTTAAACCTCAGAAATCGAACAGACTTTTTTGATTTTCTCCGGGTGTCGGAATTTTTTCGCTTACGGTTATTTCGACCGGTGTTTCTTTTTCCTTGGGGGCCGGTTTTGTCTTCTTGACAGGTTCGGGGAACGCGGTCTTCATTGCGCCCGTCACAACAGAAGAATCAACCTTTTCGCCGAGAAGGAAAGCCAATTCTTCCTGTTCCAATCCGACCTCCCTGATCAGCATGATTCTGAACCCTTCGTCGTTGGCGGCGATTATTTTGAGATATTGGATAACGTCGGATTCGACCCGTTTGGTGGAGGTGTGCATATACACCGCAAGTTTGAGTGTGATTTCCTTCTTCATGTTCCGTACCGACCGGCTTCGGGACATTTTTGAAAGATATTGAGGGAAACGGAGTCTTCCGCCTCCGGATCCGCCGTGGCTTTTTACGGAGGCCACTCCGAAAGACAACATATCCCCGGCATAAGACCAGAATCTGTAATGCTGTCTTCTGTGAACTCTCCCGAGATAGATGTCGGCACGGCTGAGCCGTTCATATCCCTTTACCAACTCTCTTTTGTCGGTATATTCATGGGGTAGATTTTCGTCAACCCACAGCAACGCGGTGCCCGGGTCGGAATCGGTTTCCCGCAGAACCGCTCTGGCGGCCGCGGGATCGTTCTTTCTGAAAACGGCATGAACGAAATCGAACATCGAACTTCTGCCGTCTCTTTCGGACAGCATGTCGGACACGTCCCCGGCGATTTCCGTTTTTCCCTGGGCTATGGATTGCAGATCGCTGACCGCGGCTCTCATGTCCCCGTAAGCGTTTTCCGCTATGGATTTCAACACGCCCGGTTTTATTTCCACCCCTTCTTTTTCGGCGATTTCAGTAAGAACTTTGGTAATCGTTCCTGTCACGGGACGTCTGAAGTCTATCTGTAAAGTCTTGTTTTTTATAGTGGAGCTTCTGCGACTCAATTCGTAAAAGTCGTTCACTATCAGTATTACCGGTTGTTTTGTTTCGGAAATCAGTTTGACAATGGCGGGTATCGCTCCTCTGTCCTGTCTTCCGAACAGATTGTCCGCCTCATCCAGAATAATCAGTTTTCTTCCGCCTTCGGAAGATCTTAGATATTCTCCGGTGTTCGAAAACGAATCGAACATGGCGCCTCTTATGGCGATATCTTCGATGGCACCCCCCGTTCTCTGATCGGAAGCGTTCATTTCTACAACGCCCCAACCCATATCGGAGGCCAACGCCAAAGCGGCGGAAGTTTTTCCGATTCCCGGCGTACCGATCAGAATGACGGCTCTTTTGCCCGGTATTCCCGAATCCCATGAAACCGCCCACTCTTTCAGAGTTTTGACGGCACCGGGATTGCCGAGAACTTCTTCCAGGGTAGAAGGACGGTACTTGGAAGCCCAATCCTCTCCCATTTCAAGACCTCCCGTACGCTATGTTCGTAATCTCCGTGGATTGTTTGAAGAACAGCAGTAGCGATATCAACAGAATAAAGAAAGGAAAAGTTCCGCTGCTGATGTAAATATACCAATTTACTGCGGACATTGCCAAAAACATCAAGCCCCTGGACCATTTTTTCATTACGAGGTGCCCTAACCCATAAATTCCGACAAATCCGAAAACAATCGCCATCAACATGGCCATTCCGCCGTTCTTCTGAAGAACGGGGGTCGCTCCGTAACCGTTTCTGTAACGGACTCCCGGAGGCGTACGGTTCACTTCACGGGTTTCGACCGTTTTGATCTCCACTCCGCAGTGTCTGCAGAATTTGAAATCACCCTCGTTGGCGAGTCCGCATTCCGGGCATAAGGATGATAAGTCTCCGTATGGAGTCTGTGCGCTGCCGTAATCGATAACGTGAGCCTTCTCTCTGAGACTTCCGCAATGGTAACAGAAATCCGAATTGCCGGGGATTTCCCTCCCGCATTCGGAACATATGTAGATTTTCACTTATCCATCCTCATGGAATATATCCCGTCATTACATTGAACATTAATAGGTTCGTCGAACAGATCGCTGATTTTTTCGGAAGTCAATATTTCGGATTTTGAACCGTCGGCATAAATCTTTCCGTCTTTTATCATCACCACTCTGTCCAAAGACAGAGGTATATCGGTCAAATCGTGGGTTATCATGATTATATTGACGCCGGTACTTGTCATCAGATCGAACATTTTGCGGAATTTGGATTTCATAACGATGTCCAACCCCGTCATGGGTTCGTCCAGAACCAGCATTTCGGGGGAAGTGACCAAAGCTCTGGAAATCAGGGTTCTTCTCATTTCTCCCAATGACAGACCTTCCAAAGTCCGGTCGGCCAGATCTTCGATTCCCATGTACTCCATGGCTTTTTTCGCACCTTCGATCATGAAATCGGAAACTTCGTGGGTTCTGAATATGTCAAGACTGCTGAAATATCCCGAAAGCACCACGTCCGAGACGACCGTATCGTCGGAAAACATGTTCTGCAAATCCATGGACACCACGCCCATTTTGCTTCTGACGTCGTACAGGGACCAATTGGTTTCTCCGAATATTTTCATAACGGGAGGATTTGTTTCATCGTAATAGGGATAAATATCCCCTCTGAGAAGTTTGATCAGTGTAGTTTTGCCGGAACCGTTGGGACCTATCACAGCAACATTTTCTGATGCTCCGATATCCAAATTCACGGTATCCAGAAGTTTTTCGCCGCTTCTGACCACCGAGACGTTCCTCAGTTCCATGGCTTTCTCCATAAACGTGGTTATACCCTCTTAATACCTAAAACTGACGGAATTTCCAATCATATGAAAAGAAGAGAAAGGGGTTTGAAATCAATGGGTTTCAGACAGTGACCGGTTCTTCCGAAGCCATTTTTCTGTTGATTAACAGCATCACAATCATTGCTATAATCGATACGGGCAACGCGACAATCACCGCGTCCAAAAAGGACAGCAAAGTTCCGGGGAGGAGTACGTTGCTTCCGGTCAGTATTTTGCATATGGGAAGGAAGGTCGCCGTTCCTACGTTCATGAACAATGCCCAGAACAGGTAGACGGAAGTTCCCGCAGCCATACTGACCGTTGCGGCGGATTTGCTCGGATTTTTCGAATACAGTCCGTGGGCATAAGCCGGCAAAAGAGCCGCCGCGGTCATTCCCATGAACACGGATGTCGCTTTGGCAATGATATCGTTCGGCATCAGGTAACAGACCGCAACGACCACGACAAGCACAAGCATGGTGAATATCCTGTTCACTCTGATGGATCTCGAATCCCTTTCTTCACCGTAGAATTTGTTTTTGGCCAATGTAAAGAGATCGTACCCGCCGGCAACTCCGATGGTATGCATAAGCGCGCTCAGAGTGGATATGGATGCCGAAAGCAAAGCCAACAAGAACAATGAGAGGAACAGGTCACCGAAGGTGGCGTTGGCAAACCTTCCGAAGACTTCTGTCAGGAACTGGGGTATGATGAAGTCCGTCCCCAATCCCAAACTTGCGATGTACTCGTAGGCTCCGACTCCGTATTTGTCAACGAAGTATATGTTGCTCAGAGGCCCAATGGTGTACGCCGCGCCCACAACGACGAACATGAAGATTGCTCCGATTGCCATGGATTTGTACAGTGTCTTGTCGTCACGGGCAGACATGAACCTTACAACCAGCTGAGGCTGAGTCAGCGAACCTATCCCCACTCCCATCAGGAACGTGGTAACGACCAACATCCATTCCTGGGAGCCGAATTCGGAAATTGAAGTCCATCCCCGGGCACCGATCAGCGTACCTGCCTGATCCACTATTCCTTCATTCCAAAGGTTGCTCAGCTGGGTGTGGGCGGAACCCATGCCGCCGA
>CAZPQO010000047.1:0-6096 GCA_964588745.1 uncultured Methanomassiliicoccales archaeon
TCAAATCGGAAGAAACTGCGAACTGGGTCAGAACCGCGATATCCCCGTTACCTGTCAAACCGTCAAGGATTTCTTCCAATCCGTCGATTTTGTCTTTATCGAAACCGGGATATTCTGATATGTATCCGATCAACATGCCTTTGGAAATTCCCGCTTCGGCCAGAATATCCAGATAATTTCCGTGGACGTTGTCTCCGCGTTTTGTCAGAGAATCTCTCACGGAGGATTTGACTGCTCTCGCCATTGCGATACCCAGCGGAGTTCCGGTGCCGGAGTACGGCTCCCTGTCTTCTCCGACGGGGGATATGATTGCGACGGAATCGGAAGTTGTTCCCGTTTCTTTGTAACCGAAAGATGCCATCGCCGCAGATTTCGCTTCGGTCATGGCTATCATGATATTAACTTTCGCGGCTTGGGTCAGGGGTACCGGCGAGACTCCGAGGATATTTATCGTTCCCGCAACAAGGGCGTCGCTTCTTCTTGCGGAAAGTTTCGATCTTCTTTCCCAGTCTTTCAAAACTTCTCCTGCGATTACCTGATTACTCAATCCCGCGGTTACGGCGGCGAATGCCGAGACGTTTTCAAATTTCTCCGTTCCGTGACTGAATACATATTTCACTTCCGCGGCGGTCATCATGCCGACGGAATCTTCCGGCAGCCCCATGGCTTTGCAGGTTTCCCCGGCGTAAGACGGAGGATCGTCATGGGCAAAATTCTTCGGAACCTGCATTATGAAAACCGTGTCGGTAAGAGTGTTTCCGCCGTTGAATATGGCCGAACTAAGAATTTCCATTTTCTCTCCGAACCGCAGAACGGCAACGTAACATCCTTCATGATTCAGAATTTCACATTTCGGGGTTTTCATGCCAGAGCCTCCGCAATCCCTTCGATTGCCCTTATGAATAAATCTTCAAAATATATCTGTACGTGGACTCCGACAAACACAAACAACGGCAGTGTGACGAGAACTATGAAAAGCAGAGATGAAAATTCCACCAATCTCAGACATTTGCGTATATCTTTGCAATCCGGGAATTCCGCTTCGCCGTTGATTGTATAAGAATTTTCTTTGTCCATTCTTATGTTCAGTGCGCCGGCGGTGGCGGCCATCGGAAAACCGCTGTTGGGGCTTGCGGTGACTTTGCTGTCTTTTTTTGTCGTTTTCCGGGCATTCCGCCAATCCATCCCGAGAATCGCGGAACCCAAAATAATGAACAATGCGGATATGCGGGAGGTCAGGAATCCCAGCACATCATCCAATACCGCAGGGAACTTCCCCAGTTTTTCGTACCGTTCGTTTCTGTACCCCCACATGGCGTCCATGAGGTTTGTACATCTGTACATGAAAGCCCCCGGAATACCCAGAAGTCCCATGTAGAACGTTGGGGAACAGACGCTGTCCGCATAATTCTCGGATATCGTTTCACAGCAGGATGATGCTATGTGGGCTTCGTCCATGCCTTCGGTGTTGCGGCTCACTATCATCCGCACTTTGTCCGCCGCATTCTCAATATTTCCTCTTTCGATATCCGAACAGACGGGTTCGCAGTGTTTGTCGAAAGAAAATATCGCAAATGTGAATTTCAATATGAACGCAGAGGAGATTATCCAAAGAACCGTACCGTAGGGATTCGGAACGTATGTTCTCAAAGTCGCCGTTACCGCTATGGCGATGCCTCCGAACAACAAATAAATGAACAGGTATGAAAGAAACCCCAGAACCGTTGCGTAAGTCCCGCCGCGTTTCTTCAGGCGTCCGTCTATTCCGCCCAATATGTTTCCCATCCACCTGAGAGGATGGTATCTGTTGGGAAATTCCCCTATAAATCTGTCAATCAACAAGGCCAGAATTACTATCGAGAGTGCTTCGGACCACAGAGGCATAATGTTACCTCAATGACTTCACGACGGATTCCGCCGCATCTATGAATTTCTCATTGCGTTTGCGGTCCTTTACGCTGTATCGTACATACATGTCATAAGGCTCGCCGAAAGAAGCGCAGTCTCTGACGGCGATGCCTTCTTTCTTCATCCTTTCGTTGATTTCAGAAGCTTTGAGGCCGAGATGTTCGACCGATCTGAAATAGAAGAAAGAATCGGAAACTTCCCCGTGGGTGAAACCCGCCTCGGAAAGTCTTTCATTCATGATGACGGATTCTTCCGCCATCATTTTTGCGGCGGTGTGAACGTGATCCATCTGTTCTTCCAGAAGTACTGCGGCTATGCTCTGTTCTGCATATCCGACATTCCAGGTCATTCTGACTTTCTCCATCTGTGCGATTGTGTCGGGGGAACCGAATCCGAAACCTATTCTGATTCCGGGAATCGCGAAAGATTTTGTCAGAGATCCGGCTACCGCAAGGTTCGGGAATTCGTTGACGTATTTCACGCAGGTAATCTCTTCATAACCGGGAACCAGTTCCAACAGGGTCTCGTCCAAAAACACCAGAACATTGCTGTCAAGACATTCCTTGACGATTGACAGTATCTTTTTCCTGGGCTCCACTCTGCCCGTGGGATTGTTGGGATTGCAGATGTACAAGGCTTTTGCTCCGATAATATGTTCGGATATGTCTTCGGGATCCAATCTGAAATCGTTGTCAACCGAAAGTTCCATCTTTCTCACCGTCGCCCCGGCTATTCTGCACTGATGGGCATATTCGGCAAAGGAAGGTCTGGGAATCACCGCAATCTCCCCGGGCGCCAAAAAGGTGTTCGGGAAGTTTCGGATTATGTCGGAAGATCCGGCACCGACGGTTATGTTGTCGGTACCGACTCCGTAAACTTCGGAAATCACTTCTTTGAGATCCGAACAGGAATCGTCGGGATAATGACCTATTCCGAACCCCGCAACGGCCAAAAGTTCCGATATGTCGTCGGGAGGACCGAAGGGGTTCAGATTGTGACTGTAGTCTTCGACATCTTTCAGCATCCACCCCTGTCCCCCGTGCACGGTCTTCGGCAGCGCCGCCAATTCTTTGCGGACGGCTTTGTCTGGATTGAACATCGGAACGTAATGACCCGAGCCTGATATAATGATATGGAGGATTCATCCCACCACACTCCGTCAAGTCATAGATAAGAATTCATAACCCTTGATACATAACCCCGAACTAATGAGTAATATTATCGAGGTCAGGGACCTCACGAGAAAGTTTCCCGTCCGCCGGCGTCCGGATAAAGTTGCGGTGGGCGGAATTTCTTTCGATGTCCGGGAGGGAGAGATTTTCGGACTCCTCGGACCGAACGGAGCGGGCAAAACCACCACAATAAAAATGCTTTCCACTTTGCTGTTTCCGACTTCCGGTTCCGCCAAAGTGTTGGGTTACGACATTACCGATGAACGCACCATAATGGAACTCAGACGGAAAATCAACGTAGTGAGCGGAGGGGAAAGAGGACTTTACTACAGATTGACCGCCAGACAAAATCTCGAATTTTTCTCCGATCTTTACGGCATACCGAAAAAGGAACGTGAAATCCGATGTGACGAGTTGCTAAAAATGGTGGGATTGACCGGGGCTTCCGACGTAAGAGTGGAAGATTACTCGAGAGGAATGAAACAGAGACTCCACATCGCCCGGGCTTTGGTCAACGATCCCGAGGTCCTGTATTTGGACGAACCGACCATTGGATTGGACCCCGAGATTTCAAGAAGCATCCGCGACATGATACAGAAATTATCGGATTCCGGAAAAACAATCATTCTTACCACTCATTACATGTACGAAGCCGAAGAACTCTGCGACAGGATGGTTATATTGTCTCAGGGCAAAGTGGTCGGACGCGGCACCGTCGGGGAAATAAAAGACATGGTTTCCGATACTTCCGTCGTTCATATTCTCACCGATAAAGATCCCGCGGACGCTTTAAAAACACTTGAAGCGGATCCGGAAGTCACCGGAATCATGACCTGTATGGTGGGCGGACGTTACGATACGAGATTTTCCTATGTTTCGGGAACTCCGGACCCCCACGCCCACGAAGAAGCGTTCCGCCCTTACGGAATAAAAACCATAGGATTGGACGAACCCACACTCGAAGACGCATACATTCGGTTGACCGGCGGAGAAAAGAAATGAATTTCAGAGCCGTCATCGCAGGATTCAAACAGCAATCGATTCAGTTTTTCGCCGATCCCCAGTGGATTATCCCCAGTTTGATTTCCCCTTTCCTGATGACAATGGTCATGATTTTCATAAGTTCCGGAGGCACTGCCATAGAGGGGCCCGTCGTTTTGCAGGCGGTTCTCGGAGGAGGGGTTCTGGGTATGTGGGCAAGTTCTTTATTTACTTCCAGTTCCAGCGTTTCTTTCGACAGGATAAACGGAACCTTCGAACCCATGCTCGGTTCCGGCACCAGGATCATTTACGTTCTGGCCGGAAGATCTCTGTGGAGCACTTTGATAGGGTTGATGAATGCATTCATCGTCTTCGCCATCGCCGAACTCATGTTCGGAACGGGATTGAGTCTTGACCGTCCGTTGCTGTTCTTCTTTACCGTCCTGATGACCATGTTGTCACTGTCCACGGTGGGGCTTCTCATTTCATCGCTGTTCGTGCTTACGAGAAAAGGCGGCACCATAGCCACCGTGCTGGAATATCCTTTGTACGTGTTCAGCGGCGCTCTGATTCCGATATCGGCACTTCCTGGTTGGATGCACCCGCTATCTTACATTTTGGGTCCTTCTTGGGGAGTTGATGCTATGAAATACGCGGCCCTTCCCGCTCACGAAGGGTTGATGGGAATGAACATCATTGCCGATGTCGTAATTTGTATGGCGATTTCGATCGCAATGGTCGCCATTTCCTATTTTGTGATGCTGTATGTCGAACGCAAAGTTCTGGAATACGGAACTGCCACGAGGTATTGAGATGAGCGGACCCCTCACCATTATGGCAAGTGCCGCCAAGGTGGACTTCAGGTCGAAATTCGCCGTAGTCAGCCCTTTGATGAGACTTGGAGTGATAATGCTCACAAACCTGTTCAGTATGTACTTTTTCTTCCTGCTGGCATCCTATGTGGGAAAATCGGACGTCACACCGGATTACGTCATAATCGGAAACATGATTCAGAGTATCGCCACATCCACACTTTATTCCACGTCCAACATATCCAATATGGAAAAACACACCGGTACGCTGGAACCTTTGCTTACCGCACCTTCCAGAATGTTTTACACCTTCTTCGGAAAATCCCTTTTCGGCATCGTGAACGGTATCGTCTCGGTCACGGTTTCCATATCATTTGCAGTTTTCATATTTGGAGTGGATTTCAGTTCCGCCAACGTTTCGGCGATTGTTGTCATAGGGTTGCTTACCTGTCTCTCCCTTGCGGGAATGGGTTTGGCCGTGGGAAGCGTTGGGCTTTATCTCAGAACGTCGGCGATTATCGCAAGTCTGTTCAGTTACATCGGGCTGTTGCTCTGCGGAGTCAACTTCCCCGTATCCTACCTTCCCGGCTGGTTGCAGGTCTTTTCCGGCGCCATGCCCCTTACTTACGCCGTTGACGCAACCCGTATGGCCGTGGGAGGCGCAACGCTGTCCGCCATTGCTCAACCTCTGATGATCATGATGATGCTGGGCGCGATATACCTTGTATTCTCCTGGTTCGTGTTCGGTCTCTTCGAGAAGATATCCAGAAAAACGGGAAAGTCGGGGTCCTTCTGAATAGAATTAATAAGAACTACGTCTTCGGCGATATTATGGCAATACTTTCAGACATGGACATAGCTCACGGAATGAGCACGGGATATCTCGGAATCGGCAACTTCTCGGAAAGAAGTCTGACCCCCAACGGATACGACCTGAGGATATCCGAAATATCCGTCCGCGGAGATTCCGAAATAAAAACCGAAGGAACGGTCATCATTCCTCCCCGTACGATGTTTTATGTTTCAACGGTTGAAAGAGTGCGACTTCCCTCCGACCTCTGTGCGCAGCTTTGGCTGAGAACCACATGGATAAGAAAAGGAATCATCGGCGCATTCGGCAAAATCGATGCGGGATTCGAAGGCACCCTGACTTTGGGAGCCTACAACGCAACCGACGAACCCATCGAACTTCCTATCGGAGAACGTTTCTGCCAGATGATATT
>CAZPQO010000048.1:0-5937 GCA_964588745.1 uncultured Methanomassiliicoccales archaeon
TCGATCTTGCCGACAGGTACGGAATAACACAGGTGGTGTTTGATTCCGAAGACCTTCCCTCCGAGTCCGAAGCCAAACGCATTTCGGATGTTATGAAAGATTTCACCAGAGAATCCGCGGTTTCAATCAGCGGAACGGTCAGGAACAGAGTCGAAGGCACCGCCGACGCAAGAAATCCCACGGGTGAAGTGGAAGTCCTCATTTGCGATGCGGAAGTTCTGGGCAAATCAAAAACTCCGCCTTTCGAAGTGGGAGATCAGAAAGAAAACGTTCTTCCCAACGAAGACGTGAGAATGAAGTACAGATACCTGGACCTCAGAAGAACCGAAATGGTCGAAGCTCTGACTCTGAGAAGCAAATTCATGACTCTGGCAAGGGAATATCTTAACAGAGTGAACTTCCTCGAAGTCGAAACTCCGGTTCTCGCAAGATCCACTCCGGAAGGTGCCAGAGATTACATTGTGCCTTCGAGAGTCCATCCCGGTTCGTTCTATGCTTTGCCCCAATCCCCTCAGCTGTTCAAGCAGATGCTGATGGTGGGCGGCATTGACCGTTATTACCAATTTGCAAGATGCTTCAGAGACGAAGATTCGAGGAAAGACAGACAGCCCGAATTCACTCAATTGGATATGGAATTGTCTTTTGTCGAAGAAAAAGACATTCAGGATACAATCGAAAACATGATTGTTCACGTTTGGAAGGGTCTTTACGGTAACGAGTTGAAGACGCCGTTCCCGCGCATAGGTTACGTCGAAGCCATGGAACGCTTCGGTACCGACAAACCCGATATGAGGTACGGTTTGGAATTCACTAAGCTTACGGAAGTCGTAAAAGACGTACCTTATGAAATTTTCCAAAGAATAATGAAATCCGGAGGAATCGTTGCGGGACTGAACGTAACTGCCGAACTTTCCGACGGACGTGTCGGACGGAACGACATCGACCGTTACATCGAATACGCCAAGAAAGCCGGATTGGGAGGTCTCACTTGGATGAAAGTCGAGAACGGTATCCCCACCAGCAACATTACAAAATATTTCACTTCCGAAATCCTTGAAGGAATCAGGACCGCGCTTAACGCGGACGAAGGGGATATTCTGTTCCTCATAGCCGGGCCCTGGAAACAAACTTACGAGGGCGGTGGCGCGTTAAGAATCAAGATTGCGGAAGATCTGGGGCTGGTTCCCGAAGGAACTTTCCAGTTTCTTTGGCTGGTTGATTGTCCCATGTTTGAAACCGACCCCATTTCGGGAAAGAAGGATGCGTTCCACCACCCCTTCGTGAAACCTTTGGGCGACATAAACGAAGACGGATGCATGGGAGCCTGTTTCGATCTGTGTCTAAACGGAAACGAATTGGGTTCCGGTTCCCTGAGGATAAACGATCCTGAAGTTCAGAGAGAGGTTCTGAGGATTCTCGGCAAGACCGACGAAGATATCGAAGACGAATTCGGATTCTTCATAGAGTCTTTGGAGTATGGTGCGCCGCCCCACGGAGGAATAGCAATCGGAGTGGACCGTTTCATCACCATTCTTTTGGGCAAAGACACTATACGTGACGTAATTGCCTTCCCGAAGAACAGAAGATCCGCTTCCTTGCTTGACGGTTCGCCCACTAAAGTTCCCGATGAGAAGCTGGAAGAACTTCAGATTATGTCTTTGTCCCTTGACGGAATTGATTTCGATTTTGATGAAGAGTAATCAGAGTCTTTCTTCGATGAGGCGTTTCGTGGCTTCGACTATGTCCGACGAAGAGTGAGCTCCGCCGGTCTGTTTCATCACATGACCGATTACGCGGTTGGCGGCTTTGTCGTTCTTGCGGTAATCTTCGATGACGTTGGGATTTTCGTCAAGGAATTCGGAAATCATTTCATCCAGATTCGAAGAACCTGCGGATACGACGTCCAGATCCTCGCCGGTCATGTAGGAACGGATTCTCATGTTCTCTTCGACGTCGGTTATTTTACCGTTTTTGAATTCTTTGACGATAGAGATTATTTCGTCAACGCTTTTTGAATCATCGGATTCGAAGGATCTCCATCCCGCACTTATCGGGCCGGAAGTGAATTTTCTGGCGGTTTCGACGTCAGTTACGGAAACCAACATTTCAAACAGTTTCGCCATATCCACAGAGGTGGAAACGTACTGTTTCGAAGTCTTTTCGTCGATTCCGTATTCTTTCACAAGTCTCAGAATCATGTTCTGGGGGCTTTCTTTGATTTCCAACGAATCAACCAATTCTTTTACGTTGAACACGCCCAAATCCGGTTCGTCAATGTATCCGTAATCAGCTTCCGTTTCCTTTTTTCTGACGGAAACGGTCACCCCCCGTTCCTCATCGAAATGACGGGTTTCCCGTACGATTTTTCCGCCGGCTTTCAATAACTTCGTCTGACGGACGGCTTCGAAAGTCAAAGCGCGTTCAACGTTTCTCAGCCCGGTGACGTTTTTCACTTCGCACCGTTCTTTTCCGACGGATATGTTGCAGTCGCAACGGATGCTCCGTTCATCGTCTTCGGACATGTCAATCGTATGACGGATGTCCTGAATCAACTGTCTCAGGAACTCTCTGGCTTCCGCCGGAGTGGCTATGTCCGGTTCAGTGACTATTTCAGCCAACGGGATACCGGAACGGTTGTAATCTATCAATGAAGAATCTCCCACTCTCTTGGTTTTGCCCGGGTCCTCTTCGATATGAATTCTGGTTATTCTTATGGGTTTTTTGCCGTTGAGGTGATACGTCCCCTCTCTTCCCAAAGGACGGTCGTGCTGTGTGGTCTGATAGTTCTTTGAGTTGTCGGGATAAAAGTATATCTTTCTGGCAAACCAGGTGGTATCGTCAATCTCGCAACCCAGCATCTTTGCCAGCAAAACTCCGTATTCCAACGCCTTTTCGTTCATCACGGGTTTCGATCCCGGGAATCCCATGCATACGGGACATACGTTTGCGTTAGGCTCTTCCGTTTCAGCGGTGGAGCAGGAACAGAACAGTTTGGATTTCGTAGGCAACTGAACGTGAACTTCCAATCCTATTTTCACCGTATCGCCTCCGGCTTCCTCATATCGAATTTTTTACTCCATGTTTCACAGAGGGCGAAGAGTTTGTTCTCCTCGTTGTGATCGGCAACAAACATCAGCCCCATGGGCATTCCGTTTTCATCGTATCCGCAGGGTACTGACAGAACAGGCATTCCCGCCAAATCCGGCGGAGCGGTGAACCGGTCCGCGGAGAAAGATTCCGTCATGGACATTTTTGATGTTTCGGATATCAAAGGCGCAACAGATTCCGTGGTCGGAGTGAGAATAACGTCGCACTCTTTCAATGCGGATCGGTATTCATCGATGATCAACTCACGGACCATTCTGGCTTTGTTGTAATACCTTTCCCGGGTACCATCCATTCTCATGTACGTACCGAGGATAATTGTTTTCTTGGCCGAGGTTCCGAAGTGTTTCGTTCTTACGGACGTAAAGAATTCATCCGATTCAAGAGTGTAATCTCCGTCTTGTTTTCCGTATCGCATTCCGCAGTAACGGGACATGCTTGTGGACGCTTCGGTTATGGTAAGAACCCTGCAGGCAATCGCTGCAGGTTTCACTGAAGGCATTTCTACCGTTTTCAGTTTAAATCCCAAAGATTTCAAAACTTCCAGATTCTTTTCAAAATTGTTTTTGACGTCATCGGAAACATTGTCGGTTGTACCTTGGGGAATTCCGATTGTTTTGATTTCAAAATCTGATTCATCATATGATTTCATCAGGATTTTTGCATATTTTCCGATATCATCGGGTTCTGATGTTATTACCCCCACACGATCTGTGGAACTCCCCGTATCAACCGTTCCGGCTTTGGATATTTTTCCGTAAGTGGGAGCCATCCCGTACACTCCGCAGTAAGCCGCGGAATTCAGAAGAGAACCGCAGGTTGACAAACTCAATGAAACCGTTCCGTCCAACAACGATGCGGCGCATGCGGCTCCGGCGGAAGGACCTCCGCAGGTTCTGTCGGTACCGTAAGGGTTCTTCGGTATTCCGTACGGACCGTTGATGTACGGAACCGTTCCGAATTCGCTCATGTTCGTTTTGCCGATCGGAACGCCGCCGGCTTCTTTGAACGCAACAACGGAATCGGCGTCGAAAGGAGGATTGTATCCTTCAAGAATCTTCGAACCGCAAAGAGTATCCGTTTCACTTGCAACGAAGGAATCACTGATTGAAAACAGAAACTTTCCTTCAATGTCGTCTGAATTCAAAACTCTGAATATTTCGTATTTCCCGTTCAGTTCTTTAATTCTTGACACATCGGGAGAACTCATAATCTCGGCCCCCTGACATATCCGTCGTAAGTATCGATTCCCTTGAGAATTTCATCGGAATCGATTTTTGATTCGAAAACATCCTTTCTTACGGCACCAATCGTACCGATCGGATCCAATTTCGTAACGTTCCCTACCGTAATTTCATCCAGTGATGAAAAGTAATTCAAAACATCGGTAAATTCCTTATGAAATTTATCCGATTCTTCCTCAGTGAGTTTCAGGTGCGCGTTCTGTGTCACCCCGTCCAAGGTGTCTTTGTCCATCATCGTTCAAACTTCCCGTACGTGAGGAAATAATATAATCTTTTCAGATACGGTCTTACCCGACAAGAATCAAAGCATAGAGAGTGATCGCGTCACTTTCGAAAACCAATTTCTCTCCTACGTGTTTGAGAATCTCATCCATATCGAATCCGTGACTGCTTATGGAATCAATCCGTTGGGAAGGGTATCTGCATTCGTCATCGGGATACGTGCACACGCCGCAATATTTGCATCCGCCGTCACCGAAAGCTTTCACGGTACGGTTTTTAACAGTATTGATGGCGCTTCTTACCGTATCGGTAATTTCGTCCGTGGCTTTCTGTATGGCTTCCGCGTCTTTGGTATCCAACTCGTACTTTTTGCTTACGAGATAAGCTTCGGAATATGATTTCAACGATTCCGTAATTTCGGGAATCGTACCGACTCCCGGTGGACATCCCCAATTTGTATCGTATGCGCCGCAGACGTTTCGTTTGCACAATTCCAAAAATTCCTCGGCTCTTGGAGAAGGTGAGGGTACGGGTATCGGCTTAACGGCAAAACCGTCTTTTTCGAGATATGTTTCGAATTCATACATGAGAGTCCTTTACGGTATTGCTTACAGGCAATATATCCATTGTTTGACCGATGGGTAAACATTTAAGCAACCTGTTCTCTTTTCCATCGATAACATGTCAAACGACGCTGCACACAAGAAAATCGTCGATGCGATGAAACTGTTCGACGAAGGCGATTTCAAGAAGGCATACTCCCAATTCAAAAAATTGACCGATGAATTTCCGGATAATGCGGAATGTTGGTACGCACGTGCCGAAAGCGGCAACTATGCGTCGGGAATGTTCGGAGCAAACATCAAAATCGATGAGATAATCAATTCTTACGAGAAAGCATGTGAACTGGATCCGGACAATGCGGATTATTATCAGGCGTACGGTTCGTTCTGCATATCCGTGAACAAATTCGAGCAGGCCGAAATGCTGTACAACGAAGCGGCCGAGATGGACGAATCGAGGGCATCCCACCTGTATTCCGAGTTCGCGATCGAATATTACGGAACCATCGTCGCGACTTACGGAGACATACCGGAAGACGCTCCGCCGGAAGCCGTCGCGGCAATCGAGAAGGCTTTGATTCCGTACAAGAAAAAAGCGCTTTCATATATGCTCAAAGCTTTGGAAATCGAACCGGAAGAAGCGAAAGAGTTGCTTTAAATATAATTCCAAATCTTTATTTCAAACTGCTTAATTTCAAATTTATTATTTTTACGGCTTCGATCAAAAGTTTATGTGATAAACGTAGGCGTATTTAGAATCAAAATGAGTAAGAAGATGGTAGCGAGGGGTCGATTTGAACGAC
>CAZPQO010000049.1:0-5871 GCA_964588745.1 uncultured Methanomassiliicoccales archaeon
CTCTTGACGGGGAGGGTAAGCAAAGTTTCCAAAGTTTTGTTTTCCTTTTCATTGCCCATGGAAGATATGACGATGCTTCCGACAACCATAATCACAACCATGATTACGATGGGAATTAGTAATGTTTGGGACATCAGGGCGCCGCTGATGTCTGTCGGGGTTTTTCCCGCGACGAGTCTGTCGTTTATGTATGTGTAGGAGTTGCCCGAATCGACTATGGCAGGGCCGGTCATGTGCTTATATTCGTCTTCATCGGCGAAGAGACTCTGGGATATTGCCGCGTTGACGACGGCTACGAGTGAGGACACAATTTCGGAACTCAGACTGCTCATCATTCCGGTGCCTTCGGCAATGTAATATGCCCGAATTTTTCCTTGTCCGTGATTCTTTATGTTTTCTGTGAATTCTTTGTCTATCACCAATGTGCTGGTAAGGCCCAATTCACTCATTTTCCCGACCAGCCACTCGCCGTCTTCAGAGGTTCCTTCGGCAGGAATCATCACAATGTGTTTTTCGAGTTCCTCCTCACTCATGCTCCCGTACATGCTCTTGATGATGTCTATCGCCATCAGCGAGTACTCATTGTCGCTTTCATCGTCAAAATTGACAAGTCCGAATACGGGAGGCCGGGAGGCACTTTCGGTCTGCTGACCGATCATCAGTCCCAGGCCCATGAAAATAATAACGACCACCAACATTGACATAAGAGATTCGAGGTTCAGAAGCTCCCGCAGTTCCTTTTTCAGGACGTTAACAAGTTTACTCAACGGAATTCACCCCCTTCACAAAGACTTCTTCAAGGTTTTCCGCGTCGTATTCCTTCAATAAATCAGAGGGAGTTCCCTGCAGAACGATTTTCCCTTTGTTTATCATGGCGACCCTGTCGCAGAGATATTCTACCTCGTGCATATTGTGGGATGACAGAAGAACGGTGACTCCGGAATCCGCAATGCCTCTGATGAGTCCGCGGATGTCATGGGCGTTTATGACGTCCAATCCCGAAGTGACTTCGTCCATAATCGCAAGCTGCGGGCGGGTCATCATGGCGCGGGCAATCAGCAGCCGTCTCATCATCCCTTTGCTGTAGGTGCCGACTTTGCTGTCTATTCTGTCGCCGAGATTGGCAATCTTGATGCCTTCCTCCAGCATCTGTCCTTTGTTTCCGCCTTCATGGAAGAATCCCGATATGAACTGCAGATATTTGCGTCCCGTCATCTCCTTGTAAGCTCCTGCGTCTTCCGGAAGATAACTGATGCATCTGCGAACCTCGTCCCCTTCCGAAGCGACATCATGGCCGCAAACGGTAATCGAACCCGATGATATGGTGATGAGTGTGGAGATCATTCTCAATGCCGTGGTTTTGCCTGCGCCGTTGGGACCTATCAATCCGAAAATCTCGCCCTTTTTCACGGAGAAATTTATCTCCTTTACGGCTTCGACGTCACCGTAGGATTTGCAAACATCATCAACACGCAGAGCATCCATGAACGGTTGACGTAAAATAAACTTAAAAAGTTATGTGAAACACAATAAAAAAATTTGTTAAAAGGGCCGGATGGCCCTGTTGAACGGTTTAGTTTTCTTCCTGTGCGGGAGCGACGTTGCCCAGAGCCTTGTTGATGGTTTCCTGAAGCGTCTGGTACTTTTCCTGGAGGGTTTTGGACTGGCGGTCCAAACCGTTGATGCGTATCTCAAAGGTCTCGATGGATTCTTCAAGATCGTCTTTAATCTTGTCCTTGTCGTCGACCTGAATCAAAAGAGATCCCACGTTTTTGTAAACGTCGCCGGTGGATTTGCCGAGCTCGTCCACGGTGCGCTTGAGTTCCCTGAGCTGAATTTCCATCTGAGTCTTCTGAGTGTTGACGTTCTGCAACTGCTGCTGGATCTGCTGGAATTGAGTTATCTGATTCTGGAGCTGGGGGCTTATTTCGTTCATTTTTTCACCTTTATTATGTCTTCTATGTCTTCTGTTATGGTTATGCTTTCAAGGTAAGAGTTGACTGCCGCCCTCATTGCCGAAGTATCGGTTGCGATAATCTCGATTATCGCAACCCCTTCCTCGGAGCGTAAGGAAACGCTGGTACGGGGCAGATCTTCAGTTTCGGGCCCTACCGAAGCAATGATGCTTTCGGCATCCGAGGACCCGATTCTGAGGGTTGCGGTCAGCATGCGATCAGTCCGACTTCAGGACCTTCTTTATGCTGGGTCTGTCCTTGAAGAAGATTCTGGAGCCGCACTTTTCACACTGGAAACCAAGGGTTGCTATGTTCCTGAGGTGCTCGTTGCACTTGGCGCATCTGTAGTCAGACATTTTTACTGCTCCGATACCTTGGAGATTTCCCTTCTGGTCTTAGGGGTGTACGCACCGGCGGCGAACTTTGCGCCGCAGCGGCTGCACTCCCAAATTCCGGAAGATACTCTTTTCACGGAGTGGTGGTAGCAAACGGGGCACTCGTGTCTTTTCTTCTGCTGGGCCTCAATAGTTTTGACCCTGTTGCGGACAATAACACCGTACCTTGCACCGAATCTTCCCGCGGTACCGGCTTTTTTGGTTCTTTTAGCCATATTAATCACTCAATTATTTTTCTTAGCTCTGCACCGGCTTCGACAGCCATGTCCAAGCAGGCACTGAGTTCGTCAAGGCTGATAGATCCCTGACCGCCCTTTTGCATAGCCCTGAAGTTACCGTCATCATCGGTTGTGACGGTGAGACGGGCCGAAGCAATGTGCTCTTCGTCAAAATTTGGGTCTATTATTAAATCTTTTCCTATTTTGGCAAAGGTTACCGAAATGGGGGTGCAGGTAACGGGCAGAGGTTTATCCTCGCCCTTTCCGTATCTTTCCCCGGGAATGATTGCATTCTTGATTGCCAACACGGCGGCCAGGTTGCAGGCGTCGAACAGGTTGCCGCAATAATCGATTACGTAGATGTCCACGTAGCACATCCAGACTTCTTCCCCGGCGACGATGCAGAGTTTGTCCACATCTATCATTCCGGATTCGCGGATTCCGCGGTCGACCACACGGGCGAGCTCGATGGAATCTTCTCCGGGAGGGCCGGATTCGAAGGATGAATGTGCAAGAGGGATGAATTCCGCTCCGGTGGTGAGAACGCCGCTGTTCGGTTTGTCCGAGAACGGGGTTCCGGGTATGATTTTCACACCTGCGATAACGGTGGTGTCTCCCAGCATGACCTTGGCGGATCCGTCCGCGGTTCCGATCAGTCCGATTTCATATTCGACTTTGCGGACGTCTTTGACGCCGCGTCCGTCGGTTCTCTTGCCTTCTTTCAATTGATTTACGATATAATCGCGCCTGATTTCTGAAATAATCTTACTGCTCATCGGAATCATCCTCCTCTTCATCTTCTTCGTCCGCACTGTAGCGTCTCTTCAAGGCATCCTTTTGCAGTTCGTAGACTTTCGCGCATCCTCCGACGCCCAATTCAATGGCGCGGTCAAACTCTTCGCGGGTCATGTTTCCGTCCATCTGCAGGAGTACGATTTCTCCTGTACTGGGGACGATTGCCATGGGAACGTCGGCTTCTCCGAAGTTGTCTTCTTCTTTATTCAGATCCAGGAGAACGTGGCCGTCGGCTTTGCCTGCGGCCATGGACGCGACGATATCCTTCATGGGTATTCCCGCATCCGCGAGTGCAACCGCCGCGGCGGTAAGCCCGGCGCATCTGGTGCCTGCGTTCGCCTGCAAAATTTCAATGTAAACATCAATGGACGCACGGGGGTAAAGTCCGGTGAGCACAACGTTTTCGAGAGCTTCCGAAATAATTTTGGATATCTCTATGGACCTTCTGTCCGTTCCGGGTCTTTTTCTGTCGTCCACGGAATAGGCCTGCATGTTGTATTTGCACTGAATGATTGCCTTGGTGGCGTCCTGAAGGTGTCTGGGGTGACATTCTCTGGGACCGTACACTGCGGCCAGTACCTTGTTCTTGCCCAATTCTACGTATGCGGATCCGTCAGCGTTCTTCAGAACTCCGGCTTCAACTTTCATTTCTCGGGGTTCTTCGGCGGTTCTGCCGTCGATCCTGATGCCTTTATCATCAACTAATATCATATCTTCACTCATGATTACTCATCTCCCTCATCTTCTTCATCCTCATCCTGAGGGACTGCATTTTTCAAAAATTCCTTTACACGCTCGGTAAGGTTCGCCCTTACCGTTTCTTCGTCAATCATTTTGATTGCTTCCACGGCGGCATCCGCATTCGCTCCTTCGCCGTCAATCCAAATCACACCGTTCTGTCCGATGAAAATTCTGCAATCGGTTATGTTCTTGATCATCTGTATCATAGAACCGCTTTTGCCGATGACTCTGGATACTTTGGTGTGGGAAATATTGACGATTCTTCCGCCCTCAAGTTTTCTGAGTCCGGAATCTTTCATGGTCATGGAGATTTTGTTGCTCTCGTCAACCATGAGTATCTTCAACATCACAACGTCTCCGACGCTAAGGTATTTGGAGGTGTCTCCGAAGGCCACTTTCCAGGGAACTTCGCTTACGTGCAAAGGTGCGGGATAAGGGGCTCCGATGTCGACCATCCATATGGAAGACCCGACATCTTCGATTACTCCGATGACAGTATCTTTCGTCATAGGCATATAGCGTCCTCCCAGAGGAATCACGCTGACATTGTTCTGACGTACTCTTCTCACTCCGACTATGCCTGCGCGGATTTTACCGTCAAGAATGTATGTGTTATCTCCCGCTCTCATGTTTCCGTCATCCAATATATCTCCGGGGACGACTACCTCGCGGGGGTTACTTCTGCTTTTATCGTTCATTGTATATCACGTCTTAAAATCAATCCAGCATCTTCACGGATGCCGAACCTTTGGTTTTTTGTTTGAGCTTTTCCGAAAATTCTATGGTCAGGCCTGCGGGGATTTCCATTATAGCCATCCACGAGCCGTCATTGCCCCATTCTTCCCTTTCGACGGAGCCGTAGTGCATTACGTCTTCGTAGCACCGGGCATATTCGTTGCCGCTGAGTTTTACGGCAACCTTCACCTTTTCGAATCTTATCGGTAGAAGAGGCCTCAGGAGTTTCATCGCATCATCGATTTCGCGGTCCATGGGTTTGAACAGATCGGGGCGGAATCTGGCTTCATCCAAAGCAATTTCTATTCTCTGTGCCGGATGAGGCAGTTTGGTCTGGGGGTTTATGGCATTGGCGGAAATGTATGTTATTATCCGTCTGCGTTTGGCCTCCAGCATCTCTCTTCTCTGTTCCGTGGTTATCTGAACCTCGCCTTTTTCGATGATTCTTTCGGCGATTTCCAACGGATCGGTTGTTCCGAACACCTCCATCATCTTTTCTTCGGGAGGGCGGAGTCCTTTGTTGGCGTCCTTGAACACGTCTTCAACGGCAAGGTATTTCGATAAATCCACTTCTTTGCCCTGTTTGATCAAATCCATGGCGGCGGGATCCAACAGTATCTCGAATGTCTCGCCGTGGCTGTCCAATCGGGCAATTATGGCGTCGTCGAGGTCGACCATTTTCTTTTCACTCTGAAATAAGTTCCGAAATCTCTTCGGTGGTGAGTCTGCGGAAACGTTTTCCGACTTCCACCACTCCGATTTCGATATTTTCCGCGGCGGGTTTTTCGTCAACGCCGGCTTCAAGACCTCTGATTCCGAGCTTGAGGGCGTCCTGATATTCCATTCCGTCTTCGTATTCTCTTCCGAAGAGATCCATGACAGAGGCGCGTCCGCATCCGATGCAGGTTGCCTTGTAAGACACCAATGCGCCGGACGGATCGGTCTCGAACAGGTTGAGTCCCGATTCATCGACTCCCGCCATGAGCATGGCGGTTCCGAAAGGACGGGCTCCGCCGAACTGAGTGTAATTCT
>CAZPQO010000050.1:0-5782 GCA_964588745.1 uncultured Methanomassiliicoccales archaeon
AAGTCAAGAGAGGTATCTCAATACGTCTCGGGTACGCGGATGCGGCGTTCTACAAGTGTCCCGACTGTCCGGGTTCCGCCGCTTACGGAAATCAGGAAAAATGCGCAAATTGTGATGCCAAAGCAGAGTTTCTGCAGGCAGTTTCCTTCGTGGACGCTCCCGGTCACGAGACTCTGATGGCAACCATGCTTTCCGGCGCCGCACTGATGGACGGCGCTCTGCTGTTGATTGCCGCCAACGAAAAATGCCCTCAGCCTCAGACAAAGGAACATCTTATGGCCTTGTCGATAATCGGCATCGAGCGCATCGTTATCGTACAGAACAAGATAGATATCGTCACAAGGGAACAGGCCGTTGAAAATTACGAACAGATCAAAGAGTTCGTAAAAGGCACCGTTGCCGAAAACGCACCTATTGTTCCCATATCGGCAAATCACGGCGTAAACATCGACATGCTCATCGAAGCGATTCAGACCAACATCATCCACAAGATGAAAAGAGACACGGAATCCACTCCGCTTATGCATGTGGCCCGTTCTTTCGACATCAACTCTCCCGGCACTGAACCTAAAGATCTCAAGGGGGGAATCATCGGAGGAACTTTGATTCAGGGAACTCTGAAAATCGGGGATGAGGTGGAAATCGTTCCCGGAAGAAGAACCCAGGACGCAGGTAAAATCGTATACGAAAAAATATCTGCAAAAATCACCACCCTGGAAGCCGGCGGACAAACCGTGGATTCGGTCGGGCCCGGCGGACTCATAGCCATAGGCACGGAACTGGATCCTTCCATAACCAAATCCGACGGTCTGACCGGAACGATGCTGGGCAAACCGGGAGAACTTCCCGCGGTTGTCAACGAGTTCACCATGAAGACAGTCCTCATGGACCGTGTTGTCGGTTCGTCATCCGAATTGAACGTGGATGACATCAAGAGCAACGAACCTTTGATGCTCAGCGTGGGAACCGCAACAACCGTCGGCGTGGTCAAAAGCGCAAGACCGGATCTGGCCGAAGTGGCGCTCAAAATACCCGTTTGCGTAATGCCGGGTCAGAGAGTTGCAATATCCAGAAGAATCTCCAACAAGTGGAGATTGATTGGTTACGGTATCATCGAGTGATATTGTATGGCCATCGACGTCATCCTTGACACGAATGCATTGCTGATGCCTTTCGAAATCAGGATGAATCTGGATCTTGAGATACAGAGGGTGCTCGGGGACGTACGCTTTATAGTGCCCGGACCGATAATCGGCGAACTCAAACATCTTAAACACAAATATTCTCAGGTCGCCTTGGAATTGGCGAGACGTTATGATATAATGCAGACCGAAGCGACCGGCGACGCGGCCATAATGGAATTGGCCGAACGTACCGGAGCCTTCGTGCTGACCAACGACAAAGAGTTAAGAAATAAACTCCGCAAAAAAGGAGTTCCCTTGGTTTATTTACGTTCGGGAAATCACTTGGTTGCGGAATTCAGATAAGAGGTTTCGGCGGATCTTCGGGAGGTTCGCCTTTCCATTCCGTTCTTCCCGTTTCTTCCAATCTGGCTTTTACCAGCTTCTTGCCGGTTTCGCTCACACCGTAAACGGGAACCTTGTTCCCAGCGATTATGATATCACGGTTTTTCGCTTCCTGTCTCAATGTTGCGGAAGCGCAGGAAGTGATTACGTCACAGGTATCGAACAGCGTAACCGCGTCTTTGTAAGAAACTCCGGATGTGTGTACGGCCATCAGCACCACGGTGGAGCCGTAAGCGTCCCTGATGCCCAAAGCATCGGCGGCATCGCATACGGTGACGGCAACGTTTCGGAATCCCATGGAATACGCTTTGCCGAGTCCGGCAAGCATATCGATTTCAGCCGTTTCGGGATCCAATATGTAATCTCTTCCCACGGCATCAATCACGGTTTCCAACGGAGAAGTTTCGATTATTGCGGATATGCGTCCGCACAGCCCCTGAACTATTTCGGGATCCGTCACGACGGCGGTACCGCATCCGTCCGCAACGATCACGGCGGCGTCAATGAGTCCGTTCTTGAGAGCGGTGCTCAATATCTCGGATATTCCGAAAGAAAGGAAATCGGGCATGCGTACGGTTCTGTTCTCGGTGAACAAACCGAAATCGTCCATTCTGAACTGTATGTTTTTACGAATGAATTCCTCATCGAGTTTTTCGATGCCTCTGTGTTTCCCGAACAGGGGGCACACTTCGATCTGAGGCTCCCCTATCTCGACTATCTTTCCGTTTTCCACGACTACCCGAGCCTTTCCGAGACACTCCATGACGTGCCGGGTCATACTCACTCCTTGATTTCGATCGTGTCGATAATGACGTCCTTGGAAGGTGCGTCATTGCGTCCGGTCTTCACTTTGCCGATTGCGTCGACAACATCCATGCCTCCGATCACTTCGCCGAACACGGGGTGAGCGTAAGGAGTGGTGGGGTTTTCTTTGTCAAGATACACGTTGTCCACGGTGTTTATGAAAAACTGGCACCCTCCGGTGTTGGGACGTCCGGTGTTGGCCATGGAGATGGTACCGCGGACGTTGGAGTGTCCGGTGCCGAATTCGTCCTGAATGTTGTATCCCGGACCGCCGGTTCCGTCCCCTTTAGGGCAACCGCCCTGAATCATGAAGTTTTCAATGACTCTGTGGAATTTGACCCCGTCATAAAATCCTTTTTTTGCGAGTTTGATAAAATTGCCGGTTGTAATGGGCATGTCTTTGTACAGTTCAATGGTGATGTCACCCATCGATGTGTGCATAATTGCTTTTGTCATCGTTCAAGGATATCTCCGGGGTAATAAAAGCTGTTGCCGACAATATCCGACAAAGTCTTATGTTGTTCTAATTGTTATCAACAAATCATGACATCAGGCATTCTTACGATATTGGGCTGTCCCATTTTGGAGGATGAACTGATATTCGGTATCATAAACGATGACGAATACAAGGAAATCCGCCTCATAGAGACCGAACCTTCCAAGAGTTTGATGAGAAAACTCGAACGGAACGGGATTTCGTACACGACGGTGGACGAAAACGAATTTTTTATGAACGGACTGAAAGAAGAACCATCCGGTTTTTCGATCGTGATAAAAATGTTGGATATGGCATTGCATCGTGAACCGAAAAATCTCCGTGAGGAAATCGAATCGGAAGTCATGAAGTTTTCCGAAGTGAGCGATGCGATTGCGCTGTATTACGGAATGTGCGGAAATCACGGTTGGGATATGACGGAATGGGCAGAAGAAAACAATCTCTGTCCCGTTGTTGTGTTCCGTGATAAAAAAGGAAATGTATGTGATGATTGCGTCGCGGTCGCCGTGGGCGGGACGGACAAATACCGGGAACTTCTGAGAGCGCACACCGGCAAAATGTATTTCACTCCCGGCGTTGCGGTGAACTGGAACGATTTTCTTGTCGCCAATGAATTGTTCGGAAGTTGTTGGGGCGGCAGTGTGGAAAGGCTGAAGTGGATTTTTGAACAGTGCAATTACGATTCCGTCGTTCAGATTGACACGGGACTCGGAGATTATGAAGAAATGCGTGAATCCACAAAGGAATTTGCCGAAACTTACGATTTCAAAATAATCGAGGCAGAGGAGTATTGGCCCGATCTCTATCCCGCCGTAAAATTGTACGATGATGCAAAAAATGCTTTGAGATAATAAGGGATGACACCCGTTCCCGGGTGCCTGTTTTCAGGTTTGATTCATCCTTTGTAATCGGGATTGAACGGACAGATTTTTTTGAGCATATGTTGTATGGCTCTTTGTAATCCATTAGCATTGTCCAATTCCAATATACGGCAAAGGGTTGAGGCAACATTCGTATCCGAAGTTAAGAATTTATAACTGCAATCGTCTGCACACCCATGCCGAATCCGGAAGGTGCGCTTGGATATAACAGAACAAACAGACTGAGAGGAATGCTCATTATGGGCGTTTTCCTTTACCATTTCTGCGTTATATTTTCTTGCAGAATTTTCCCCAACGTCGGATACTTGCTGGTAGGAGCCTTCTTCATGCTGTCCGGTTTTGGGCTTATGGAGAGTTACAAAAAGAAAATAAACTATCTTGACGATTTTATCGGAAACAAAACTGCAAGGCTTCTTGTACCCGTTTGGATTGCGGGAATCATCATATTTGCGATACGATTGATTGTTTTCGGTAACTATTCGTTTATCAGCAACCAGGCGTATCTGTTCGATCTGATATCCGGAGGGCCTGGAACCACAGTCACGTGGTTCGTTATCGAACTGATATTCTTTTATGTGGTGTTTTATTTATCCTTCAAATATCTGAAGTCCGACAGGGCTATCCTTTCCGTGATGATGGCGGTAGCGTTGATCATGGTTTTACTATCTTATCAACAACAGGCCAACTGGTACGCTTCCGGCATGATGTTTCCCGTAGGATTATTACTGTCCCGATACAGGGATAAAATTGAATCCGTCAAACCATACGGCTTACTGATAATCTCAGCAATAACGGTGACCGTATTTTCATATACGGTAACGATAAATTCGGGAACTCAAATCGGTATTTTGATTTTCGCCAATCTGCGATGCTTTTTGGTGGGTATTCTGATGGTGTCGGTGCTTCTTATGAGGGAAAACAGCACATCTTCATGGTTGGTCACACTGCTCATCCTCAATGTCGTGTATTTTATAATGGGCGTATTCTTGGGTTACGGCGAGAGCCCACTTGCAATCATTCCGCTGTTATCAGGCACATTATTGCTGTCCGGTCTGAACCGTTTGTCCATCGTAACAGATTTCATAGGAAATATATCTTATGAAATATACCTGATTCATTGGGCGTTGATTATACTTTCAAGAAAATGGTTTTCCGACATATGGTTGTGTTTAATCATCAGTTTGTTGTTGTCGGTATTTTTTGCATATGTTATCAAATATGTCAGCGGAGCGTTTTTCAGCAAAAAGAAATCTCCGAATCCGCAGGGAGAGCCGGGTGTATAATCTGCAGTGTTTAAGCATCTTTTTTTTTCGAAATTCGTTTCATAAACTGATTCCGAAATGGTATCGATTCTCGAGAAATCTTTAACAGCGTACGTGTCTTAAATGATTTTCTAATTAAAAGGGGGAAGGCCCCCTTCTAATTGGAAGAAAAAGGTTTGATTCCGACACCCGTTCCCGGGTGCCTGTTTTCAGGTTTGATTCATCCTTTGTAATCGGGATTGAACGGACAGACTTCCTTGAGGCACACGCTGTTCTTTTCAGAGACGAAGCAAGTGATTTTCTCCGGCATCTCCATTTCGACTCCCAGATAGTCTTTGAAGAAGTCGGCCGCAACGGGAATTGCGAGATAAGTATCTCTCTTGCAGCATCTGGGTCCGCCGTACTGAGCAATGGTTGACAAACAATCGGAAACCATAATCTGGTCTTTGCTCCAAATCTCTCCAGCCAAGGGGCCGTCTTTGGTTATGATGCTGAATGCGATTCCGCAACCCAACGCTGCACCGCAGGATCCCCAGTGACCGCAAACCGCCGCAGGAATGATCGAGCCGCGTTTGAATGCCATGTTCAAAGCCGCAGGAAGATCCAATTCTCCGCCGCTGTTCTTGTATGCGGTAAGAACCGCAAAAGGCACCAAAACATGGTGAACGGGTCCGTGGAAGGGCACGCCGGGATATTCCATCATTATTTTCATAAGGTCGATCGGATTCTTGGATTCGGATTCGAGGCACATGGCCATCGCTCTTTCAATCGGATCGTTGCTTTCTATATCGGGACAAATTTCATCTAGATTAG
>CAZPQO010000051.1:0-5775 GCA_964588745.1 uncultured Methanomassiliicoccales archaeon
AGCATTTCGGAAGTCGGATCGTAGACTTTCGAATCCCTTCCCCGGGACGTGACGCTGTTTGCGTAACAGTACACACAGTTATGCAGACAGCTGTCATAAACGCCGACATCTATGTTTCTGACGCATCCGCAACCTTTGCGGGTATTGCCGGGAATGTCTTCGAAAGGAATGCCCAGAGACAGCAACGTCTCCCTGTCTATGCATCCTCTGTTGTCTATGCCGTATTCGGGATACGGTTTTGGCGAACAGCAAAAACTCCCTGAAATTCCGTATTCTTTTGCGGTTTTTCCCGCCATTTCCATAAACCGGTTCCTGTCCGATTCAGAAGAATCCGACAGCCTTTCCGAATAATCGGATTTGCCGAATTTGTCATAAACGTCAAGAAAACCGAATATGAACCGTTCGGTGTATCCGGACAACTCTTTGCACAGCAATCCGAATTTCCTTTCATGATACGAACTGTTGTACCGGTCATCGAAAAGAACGGGGTCATACCTCCACACAATTCTTTCCTTTCCTATCTTCTCAGATACTTCTTTGAACCCGTTGACGACGGTTACGATGTCGGGAACTCCGGGCTCCATGTCTCTTCCGTAAGGGTTCACGGTTACCTGAAACATCACGTCATGGCCCATCTCTTTGATTTCGTTGAGATGCGGTATCATGGGACAGGGATTTTTTGTCATGAAGTATATGCAGCCCACGCTTTTGGGGTCAAGATCTATCCTGAAAACAACGTTCTCGGCAACGGGATTCCGTACCAAAACATATCCGGCCCTCAATCTGTTCATCATCCACTCGGAATGGAATGCGGGAACGTCGGTACGTCTGCTTGCGCAAATAATCACGGAATACTTTATACATGATTAAAAGATAAATGTTCAGGGAAATGAATATGGTAAAGGACAAGTACGCATTCACTTATGCCACGATATTCGGAAAAATCAGCATAAGTGAGGACGGTGAAGGAAACATCTGCGGAGTCTATCTTCCGACCTATAATCTCCCGGTAGTCACAGACAGGGAAACCGATGTCATTTCCGAAGCCATTTCTCAATTGGAAGAATATTTTAACGGCAAAAGGCGGGAATTTGACCTTCCGTTGGCATGCGACGGGACTGATTTTCAAAAATCCGTTTGGTCCGGAATATATGCTATCCCTTACGGCGAAACCGTGACTTACGGCGATCTTGCGGAAAGTTTGGGCAACCCCGGATCCTATCGCGCCGTGGGCACCGCCTGCGGCAGAAATCCTATTCCGATTGTCGTGCCGTGTCACAGAGTGGTGCCGTCCTCGGGAGGCATCGGCTCCTACGGCGGAGGAAGCGCTTTGAAAAAGAAGCTGCTGAATCTAGAGGCTGAATTCCTTTGAATCCCGTTCGCGACGGATTGCACAGAGAAGTTGATGCAAAGTATGCGGAATTCAACCGCAGACTGTTGCCGGGTACCGACAACGTATTGGGCGTAAGGATGCCCGTTCTCAGAAAAATGGCATCCGGGCTCATGAAGGGAGATTGGAAAAACTTTCTTGATTCCGACTCCGAATATCACGAAGAGGATTTGCTCAAAGCTCTGATTATAGCAAACGTGAACGTTTCTTTTGAAAAACGGATAGAACTGACCCGTGATTTCGCTCCTTGCATCAAAAACTGGGCGGTATGTGATTTATTGTGCAATGACTGGAAATACCTGCCCGAAGCCAACTATGCACTATGGGAATTGTGCGACGAATGGCTCTGTTCAGGCGAGGAGTTCAAAATGCGCACATCCGCAGTGATGATGCTTTTCAAATTCGTGGATGATGAAAACATCGAAAAGGTCCTTGACAGGCTGGTTTCGAACGATCACGAAGGCTATTACTACAAAATGGGTGCCGCCTGGGCTTTGTCTTACTGCTTCGTCGGCTATCCGGATAAAACGGAAAAGGTTCTGGAATCCGGTGAACTGAATCCCGAGATTCAGAACATGACTGTTCGGAAGATTCGCGAATCGTTGCGCGTGAACAAAAACGACAAAGAAAGAATCAGGATTTATCTTCGGCGAATTCCCTGAGATATTTCGTGATGTTCTTGGCGTTCTTTTTTCCGAGTCTGGCTCCTTTCCTTTCGAAGAAGGTCCATCCCTTCTCTCCGCAGAGCCCTTTGAATTCTTTGGAAGTCACGGCGATGATTTTGCCGTCATGCAGAGCGTCATTCTCCGCCAGGATCCTGAACATTTCTTTCGGGACGCAGAGGACAACTTTGTCAAAACCTCTTGAGACATATTCCAATTTGCCGGCATAATCTCTTTCGTTCTGAGTGCGCTGGTATTCCTCTTTGTTGCTCATCGCGTATTTGTACTTGGAAACACAGTAGTTGCTTGGGACAAATCCGTAGAACGTCGTTATGAGACCGAAAGACACGGTCATGGTGTCCTCTCCCTCTTCACCGAATTCTTCCATAAGGGCATTTACGAAATTGCGCACTTCGGTCACGCGTCCTCCGTAGAGTTCGCCGGCGGATTCCAATCTGTTTGAAGTCGTTACTTCCGAATCATTCGTTACGATCAATATGTTCTTTTTACCCGTCGGCGGTGCGGCCATAGGTTCTGTTTTGCATTTTGCCTGTTCCACTTTAATTCACCTCTTGTCCGAATATCTGTAAGCTATGTTGCAGCTGCCCTCAGCGGATACCATGCAGGGTCCGCCGGGCGAACCGGGTTTGCAGGATCTTCCGAACATCGGACATTCGTGGGATTTGATGAGTCCCCTCAGCACTTCGCCGCATCTGCAACCTTTGGCCTCTTCCTCCACTTCGGGAGTGAGGGCGATGATGTCCTCATGGACTTTGGTTGCATCGTGTTCGGCGTAAACCGGTTTCAAAGCCAATCTGCTTTCCTTGATAACGGGGAATCCTCTCCATGGGCTGTCCACGGGATCGAAGGTCCGGTCCATAAGCTCAAGGGCTTTCGGATTGCCTTTATCTTTGACAAGTCTGGAATATTCATTTTCCACTTCCGCCCGTCCTTCGGATATCTGTTTGGCAAGCATATAGCAAGACATCAACACGTCCAGGGGTTCGAATCCCGCCACGACTTGGGGGAGTCCGTATTTCTCCGCAAAGGGTTTGAACATCTCGGTGCCCGTAATCACCGCAACATGGCCGGGCATAATGAAACCGTCAATGGTGTTCTCACCCATGTCCACCAGCGCCTGGATTATCGGCGGGCAGATTCTGTGACAGCTGTAAACGGAAAAGTTTTCGGGAACATCGTCGCGGTTCAGGGGAACGCAGGTGGAAGGAGCCGTCGTTTCGAATCCCACTCCCACAAACACCACATCGTTGTCAATTTCGCGGGACATGGATACGGCGTCTTCTATCGAGTAAACTATGCGGACGTCCGCGCCGTCGGTTTTTGCGTCGAACAGAGAACCCAAAGGCGTTGGAACTCTCATCATGTCTCCAAAAGCGGTGACCGTGACTCCGTTTCTGGCCAAAGTGATTATTTCGGCAAGTTCCTTTGTCGTCGTTACGCACACCGGGCAGCCGGGACCCTGCTGAATTCCGATACCTGCGTCGGCAAGCATCTCTTCCAACCCGAAACGGACTATCGTGTCCTGATGGGTTCCGCAGATGTGCATTATTTTGAGATCCACATCACGGTCTTTGATTCCCTTCAGTATTCTTTTTGCGGTTGCTTCGTCCCTGTACTTGTACAATCAGCTCACCTCTTCTATATCCACGGAAGTGACGCAACAGGACTGTCCTTTGGTCACAAGTACGTGGCCTCCGCATTCGGGACAGGACATTACGGGTATTTTGTGAGAGGTGTAATCGCCGGATTCAAGCATTTTTATCGGACCTTCGTAATCGCAGACTTTGCAGGAAACGCTTATCGGTTCGTGCTCAATGTTAAGCTTTGAGCCTTCAAGCAACGTATCCCTCGTGACAATCTCATAAGCGAATGTGAGCTGTTCTTCACCGAGCAGCGTCATCTCCCCGATCAGTAAATCCACGGAAGAGACGTTTGCGACTTCATACTTTTCAAGTTCTTCCAAAACAGCTTTGACAATACCCGATATCACAGAAACTTCGTGCACATTCCGCCGTATGCAGGTTATTCATTAAAAATTATCCGACCGGCTTTCGGGAGTCGCACATATCGGCGACAACGCAGTTTCCGCAATCGGGACGGTTGGGTCTGCAGACAATCTGACCGTGCCTCACAAAGAAACGGTTTATGTCCATCCATCGGTCTTTCGGAGTGATGGCCATCAGCTCTTCTTCGGTTTCGTCGGGATTGTTTGTTTCCACCAACCCCATCGTGTTCGTTATTCTGTGAACGTGGGTGTCGACGCACACGGAAGGAATCTTCATCGCATATGCTCTGACGCAGGCGGCGGTTTTTCTTCCGACCATCGGCAACTTCAGCAACTCCTCCGTTTCGCAGGGAACTTTTCCGCCGTATTCTTTCAGAAGAATGTTGCAGGTTTCCACGATTGCCTTTGCTTTCTGGTTGGGGAATCCTGCGGGACGGATCAGTTCCGATACCTTTTCCGTGTCCGCATCCGCTATCTCTTCCATTGTGTCATAAACGGCGAACAGCCTGTCGGAAGCCTTTCGGGTGTTGTCGTCTTTGGTCCTCTGGGACAGAATCGTGGATATGAGCACATGGAAGGGGTCGAAAGACCATTCGGGACTGAGTCCCTCCGAGGATCTGCCGGGATACGCCGCATCCCCGCTGTATCTTTCGGACAGTTTGTCAAGAATCAAAGATATGTCCTTTTTACCCATTTCATCGCATCTCCCACTGTGTAGAAAGACCCGGTTACCAATATCAACCCATCGCCGGACATTTCAATGGCTTTGTTCATGGCTTCTTCTATATTTTCGGTCACCGTGATGTCTTCGAAGAATTCAGAAACTATTTCCGAAGTGTTTTCCGGCGAAGAAGTCCGTTCGGCATCGGGAGCAGTAACTATTATTCTGTCTGCTATTTTGGAAAGGTTTTCCGCTATGCCGCGGATATTCTTGTCTTTCAGAACTCCGAACACAACAGTCACTTTGCCGTAAATGTCCTTTATGTCTTCGACGGTCTGTGCCGCCCCTTCAGCGGTATGAGTCACGTCCATTATGAACGGGGTGGAGGGTATTCTTTGAAGTCTGCAGGGCCAATACGTGTTCTCCAACCCTTTGCGGAGGTTGCATCTGCATTTCTGACCGTATATGCGCAATGCCGATACGGCTTCGATGGCCAATGATGCGTTCTTTGCCTGATATCTCCCGGGAATCGATACGTAATACTCTTCGACTTTATAACTGAAAGAAGTGCCCTTTGCGTCTACGCCCAAGAGTTCTATGTCTTCCGGATCGATCCGCTTCAAAGGAGATTTCTTTTCTTCGGCTACTTTTCGGATTACGCCGTAAACATCATCTTCGTTGATTGTGACGCAGGGAATTCCGGGTTTTATGATGCCGGCTTTCTCGTAAGCGATTTTTTCCTTTGTGTCTCCGAGAAAGTCCGTGTGTTCGATGCTTATGTTTCCGATTACGCTCACTTCGGGAACAAGGACGTTGGTGGAATCCAACCGCCCTCCCATTCCCACTTCGGCCACAACATATTCGGCTTTTTTGTTTTTGAAATGCTGAAATGCTATTGCGGTGGTGACTTCAAAAAAAGTACAATGTCTGCCGTTGTCGGACATTTCTTTCACATGAGGCACCGTAAGGGAGGCGATGTCCGCCAATTCCCCGTCGGATATCGGTTCACCGTCGACGGATATGCGTTCGTTGAATT
>CAZPQO010000052.1:0-2359 GCA_964588745.1 uncultured Methanomassiliicoccales archaeon
GAGCCGTCACGACGGAACCGTAATCCTTTGTGATGGGTGCGATTTCAGACCCTCCCTTCGTATCGAAGGTCAGCGTGTACTGATTGACAGTCCACAATGCCGTGAACGTCAAGTTCTCCGCGGGCATGGTTGACGGGACGGCAGAGGACCAGCCACTGAAAGTATATCCTTCCTTCGCAGGGTTGCTTGGAACCTTCACAGCGGAACCGTAATCCCTTGTTATGGATGAGGATTCTCCGTCAGTTTCAAAGGTCAGCGTGTACTGATTGATGGTCCATAATGCCGTAAACGTCAAGTTCTCCGCGGGCATGGTTGACGGGAGATCGCCGCTCCATCCGATAAAGGTGTATCCTGTCTTGGTCGGGGCCGAAGGGGCTGTTACATCTGCACCGTAGTCAAGCGTAATCGGTGCCACGCTTGTGCCTTCGTTCGAGTCAAAGGTCAGCGTGTACTTCTTAATGACCCATGATGCCGTAAACGTCAGATTCTCAGAGGGCATCTTTTCGGGCACGGAAGGACTCCAGCCTCCAAAGGTGTATCCCACCCTCACCGGAATATATTCGAGGATTGTATCTCCGGTCTTGTAACCTTTGATGTACGGATCGGAATCCCCGTCTTCATAGGTGACGGTGAATATGCCCTCATTGACTTCCTTAATGGTTATATCCGGTGTCATCAGTTTGACATATTCGCCCATGAGATACGTGACGTCATTGACTGTCCAACCCAAAAGATCGGATGCAGTACTGTCGAACACCAAAATTTCGGAACCTATGATATAGGTTTCTCCGGCCAATATATCACTCTCTTCGGAGATTGTTGCATAACCCACATGGATCATCAGGAACCCGGAAGGTATCTCATCAGAGGATCCCGATTCCCTGAAAGCGACAATCAGACCGTTGTCGTTGATATCAATGGAGAAGATACCGTCCAAACGGAAAGTGCCGTCAGAAATCTTTGTGGAATATACCTTATCGCCTGCCGATATGTCGGCAGTTACGCCTCCTTCGGCAGTTGCGAGCAAGTAGTCTCCGTCGAAAGATACATCGTATTCCAACACAAGATTGTAGAACGATATGTGGATATATTCTTCGTCCGCCATGTCCTTGCGGATTGCCAATGTTCCGATTGTTATTTCATAATCCCCCAAAACATCAAGCTCATCGTCAGGATTGAAAATAGCATACATATTATTTTCAATCTTCAGAATCACGTCCAATATTTCTAATTGAACGCTTTCGTCATCGATTTCACTTTCCAACTTGAATTCATCGAAACTCAATTCGATTTCAACGATGATATTTTCAAAGATTCCGGCCAAGCAGTTATCGAAATCTTCGGAATCGAGGATACCTCGGATGTCAAGAGAATCCAGAGTACCGATTGTCAAAGATACCTTAAGACCGTTCAGCGACAGACGCATAGACGAATTGCTGTAAAGTATTGTGGCATTGTCACTCATCTCCAGTGAGAATGCGCCTTCGATGTTGAACGTCTGATTGTCTTCATCTTCGTACATACCCAACTCAAGGAAAATTCTGACTGCCTTTTCTCCGTTAGGCTGAGACGATTTGTATCCCTCGCTCAATCCGATCAACAGAGTCATTTTTTCATCGGCGATGTACAATCTATCGAATTCGACAGAAAGATTGAGACTTGAATCTTCCGCCACGGACATCAGGACGCCCAGAACGTCTGCAGTGTTATCCATGTCATATTCTTCGAAATCCCACAGAAGCATAGCGTTTGCAAATATCTTTACAACGTCTCCGTATTCGGATTCGAATGTTGCTTCCAACCCGTAGATTTCAAACACCGGTGATTCCGCGCTCTTGATAGTCAGAAGCATTGTTGATGCTTCCCTTGAAGATACGGACATCACAAGAACAAAGTCTTCAACGTTCACGTAAATCTCGGCATCGCTGTATCTGACAGAACCCACCGAGAACTCGAGCTCGACATCCATAAGCAGGTCCAATTCATCCAAGAACGTTTCCAAATCCGGTTCTTCGGCACTCATAATAGGGAGAAGGTTTGAAAGTGCTGCCCTCATGCCGGAAGCCTTGGCTTCTACGGATATTGCCGCATTCAATATTCTGAGTTCGGAAATTACAACATCGTGATTTTCTTTGGAATACTCTTCGTGGACGAAACTGTTGAATCCTATTTTTATGGAAGCCGCATTCTCGGGATCTCCTCCGGTGTTGGCACTCAGATTAAGATAGAAACCGTCCAGTAATGCATATGTCGACGTTCCGGCGTACTCTATCACGGCGTCATCGCTCATACTGAAACTGAGCGCAAAGCCTGCACCGATTCTGAGATCGTCATCGACCCCGAAAACATCGAGTTCGAG